>DASQAX010000257.1:0-10180 GCA_035635535.1 Vicinamibacterales bacterium
GTCTGCATCGCGCGCAGGTCGCGGACGATGAGATCGCGCGCCTTCGACACGTTCGGCGGGTCGGATCCGAACGTCACCGTGTAGACGCTGCGCGTCTTCCCCGCTGCGAACTCGTCGTCGACCGTGTAGACGAGGCCAGCGACCTGGCGGAGGTCGTGATAGAGGCGCGTCGCGTAGAAGCCGCCCCCCAGCACGCTGTTGCCCAGCTGCAGCGCGTAGTAATCGGGATCGAACCGGGTCATGCCCACTTCCTCGGCAAGCGTCACCGACGCCTGGACGGCTTCCGGATCCGCGACCGCGAAGTCCTTCGCCATGTTCTTCGGCACGGGCGGCAGCGTCGGATCCGGCGTTGGTCCCTGCGCCTTCCAGCCGCCGAAATACTTCTCGATCGCGCTGCGTGCGTCGGCGGGCTCGATGTCTCCGATGATCGTGATGGCCGTCAGGTCCGGACGGAACGTCGCCTCGTAGTGCTTCCGCACCTCCTCGAGCGTGAGCGACGACACCGTCTGCGGCATCGGGTCGCGCAGCGCCGGATCGCCCGGCGGCAGCAACCCCGTCTTCAGCGCGCGATCCGCCTGGTAGCCCGGACTCTTGATCTGCCCTTCGAGATACTCCGCGGTCTGCTGCTTGACGATGTTGAACGCGTCCGCGGGCAGCGCGGGATGCAGCAGGTTGTCGGCGAGCAGCTCGACGCCGCGCGCGAAGTCGGTCTTCGGCACTTTCAGCGAGAAGTCGTAGCCCGCGGACTCCTTGGCGGCAATGTCGTCCAGGGCCTTCTGGAACGCGAGCCGATCGAGCGTGTCGGTGCCGTACGAGAACAGCTCGTCGAGCACATCGGAGACGCCGTCTTTCCCCGGCGCCTCCTGGAGTGTCGTCTCGTGGCGGATGTTGCCGAGCAGCGTGACGGTGGGACTGGTCTTGTCGCTCTTGACGATGAGCCGCAGCTTGTTTGGCAGCGTCGCGTCCGTCCATGTCGGATTGACGGCCGGCACTCGAATCGCGGACAGCGCGGCTTCCGCCCAGTCGGGCAGCTTCACCGGCTTCGTGGGCGCCGCCGTGAGCGATTCGCCGCCGCCGAAACCCTTGCCCGACGCCGCCTCGCCGGTCGGCTTGGGCAACAGCGTTGCCGTGATCGAGTTGGCATCCTTCAGGAACTGCGTCGCGACGCGATTGACGTCGGCCGCCGTCACGCGCCTGATGGCGTCGACGTCGTCATCGGGAGAATTCCGGCCGTCGGCCGCAAGCGCCTGCGACCACACCGCTGCCAGCTCCGAGATCGAATTTCGCCGGAACAGCGCCGACGCGACCGCGGATCGCTTCGCGGCCTCGACAAGCTCCGCGGGGAAACCTTGTCGCACGTAGTTGGCGACGATCGATCGCATGTCGGCGACGACGCCGGTCGGCGCCGTCGATGCGGGAAGCGCGGCGATGCTGAACCCGACGCTCGCCTTCGGATAGGTCTCGGCGAGCTGGAAGCCGGCATAGAGCGCCTTGCCCGCGGGCACGAGCGCGTAAATGTCGCCGCGCTGGCTCGCGAGCACGTCCGCCATGACACGCGCCGCCGCGTAATCGGGGCTGTCGGTTCCGGGCAGACGGTACGCGACGAATGCGAGCGTATATGGGAGATTGCTGTCGAGCGTGAAGCTCTCCTGCTTCACGGGCCGCAGGACGACCGCCGGCCGGCGTCCAATCGGGCGGCGGGGGATCGGACCGTACAGCCGCTTCACGACCGCGAGCGTCGCGCCGGGATCCACGTCGCCGGCGATGACGAGGATGGCGTTGTTCGGCGTGTACCAGCGGCGATAGAACGCCTTCAGCATCGCTCCCGTCGTCTTCTGGAACGACTCGCGCGTGCCGAGCGCGTCGTGCGCGTACGGCGTGCCGGCGAACATCCCCTGGTTGAGCCGCGTGATGAACTTGTAGGTCGGCTCCGAGAGGTCGCGCGCCACCTCCTGCTCGATGGCGCCCTTTTCCTGCTGCCATTCGGCGTTGGAGTCGATCACGTCGCGCATGCACGCGGCATCCACCCGCAGCGCGACCTCGAGATCGGCGGCGGGCACTGTCGTGAAATACTGCGTAATCGTCTGCTGGGTGTCGGCGTTGTCGAAACCGCCAAGCTGGGCAAAGATCGCGGCGATCTGGTCCGCGGTCACGCCGGCGCATCCCCTGAACGCCATGTGCTCCTGCGCGTGCGCCATGCCGGGAAACCCGGGCGGGGTTTCGTTCGCGCCGACGAGATAGTTCTCCTCGACGGTGACGACGGGAGCAAGCGGATCGCGGACAATCACGACGCGCAGCCCGTTGTCGAGCGTGGCACGCGTGACGTCGCCGCCGCCGGCGGGCGGTGACGCCGGCGCGGCCGTTTGCGCCAGCGCCGGCGCGGTGAGCGATGTGGCCAGGAGGACGAGTGCGAGCTGTCGGAACATGGCTTTCCCCGCGTGCAGCCGTTGTGCCACTGGCGGCGTGCGCGCTGTGCGTGTCGGCAACAGCGGTCCGCGCGCAGACTTCTATCACACCTGAACGCTCCATGACCGCGGTGCGTCTGCAGCCAGCGGAACGGTTGGTGCTCGACGGGCGCCTCACCGAAGAGGCGTGGCGGCGGGCGGAGCCGGCCGCGGGTTTCAGGCAGCAGGATCCGAACACCGGCGATCCCGCCACCGAAGCGACCGAGGTGCGCGTGCTCTACGACGAGCGTCGCATCGTCATCGGCGTCACCTGTTTCGATTCGGAGCCGCGCCGCATCATGGGGAACCAGATGCAGCGCGACCAGTCAATCGGCGCGGACGACAGGTTCATGGTTGCCATCGACACGTACTCGGACGGGCGGTCGGGCTATTACTTCGAGATCAATCCGTCGGGCGCGATGGGCGACGGGCTCGTCCAGCCAGGCACCGGGACAGGGGGCACCACCGGCACCGGCGGGGGCGGCGTCAACCGATCGTGGGACGGTATCTGGAACGCGCGCGTCGATCGAAACGAGACCGGATGGACCGCCGAGATCGAGATTCCGCTTCACACGATCAATTTCAACCGTGATGCGTCGAGTTGGGGGATCAACTTCCAACGCACGATCCGACGAAAGGTCGAAGAGACACTGTGGAGCGGGTGGGCGCGCAATGAGGGGCTCACCTATATGCCCGCCGCCGGACGGCTGCAGGGACTCGAAGGGCTCCACCAGGGACTCGGCCTCGATCTGCTCCCGTACGCCGTCGGCAACTCCTCGGCCGCGCCGGGCCGCGGCTCGCCCTCGTCGGTTCAGACCGGCGCGCTTGGCGGCGACATCGTCTACAACCTGACGCCGGGTCTTCGCGCGAACGCGTCGATCAACACCGACTTCGCCGAGACGGAAGTCGATCAACGGCAGGTCAACCTGACGCGCTTCCCGCTGTTCTTTCCCGAGAAGCGCGCCTTCTTCCTCGAGGGCGCGAGCGTCTTTGCCTTTTCGCGCGAGCAGGGCAATTCCATCGTGCCGTTTTTCAGCCGCCGCATCGGCCTCGACGAGTCAGGCGTGCCGCAGCCGATCGATTACGGCGCGAAGCTGACGGGGCATGCGGGGGCGTTCGATATCGGCGTGCTGCAGGTCCGGACGCGCGATCGAGGCAAGGTTCCGGGAGAAGACTTCACGGTGCTCCGGTCGCAGCACCGTTTCTGGCGGCAGTCGTACATCGGCGGGCTGTTCACCAGTCGCAGCGATGCCGGCGCGCCCGCGCGGCAGACGGCCGGCGTCGACGTCGCGCTCGCGACGTCGCAATTTCTCCGCAAGCAGGTGCTCGAGGTCAGCGGTTTTTACCTGAACACGACAAAACTCCCGGGTTCGCGCGGCGGCGCCGCGTTTGGCGCGCGCATCAACATGCCGAACGATCCGATCATCGCGCACATGTCCGTGCGCGAGGTGCAGGACGGCTATGATCCGGCCGTTGGTTTTGTCGACCGCCGTGCATACCGGCTGATCGAACCTGGTATCCGCTACACGGTGCATACAGAACGCGGACGATACAGCCGCTATCTCCGTCGGTTCTCCTTCGAGGGGAATCTCAGCACCCTCTTCAATCTCGATGGGCAGGTCGAAACGCGGCGGTACGATCTGCAATTGATGCGCGTCGACCTGCATTCGAGCGATCTCGTCGAGTTCCACCTGCTGCCGCTCTACGAACGGCTGCCGCGCGATTTCCAGATCTCGCCCGGCGTCATCCTGCGCGCTGGCGGTGAGTACCGCTTCCTGCGCCGCCATTACCAGACGCAGACGACGACGAGCCGCCCCGTTTCCCTCAACGCGGCGTACGAAGACGGCGAGTTCTATTCAGGACAGCGGCGCCAGATGACGGGCACGTTGAGCGTCAGGCCGAGGCGGGGATGGCTGATCAACGTCGGCGCCGACTACAACGAGGTGTCGCTGCGCGAGGGCCGGTTCACGACGCGGCTCTGGCTCAACGACGTCAACACGCAGTTCAACCCGTTCATCTCGCTCGTCAACCGGCTGCAGTTCGACACCGTCACGCGTCAGCTCGGCTGGCAGTCGCGCTTCCGGTGGATCACGCGGCCGGGCAACGACATCTTCTTCGTGTACACGCACAACTGGACGGATCGCACCACACTGCAGACCTTCGATCGCAAAGGCTCGCTCAAAATCGTCCGAACGATCCGGTTCTAGGGGGAGTCGGAGTCGCGCAGCGTACCTATGCCGGCTGCAGGTGCGCGGCGCCCCGCTCGCAGACGACCACTCCGCCGGCGACTTCGGCGTCGGAATGGACGCGAACGTCGGGCGAGAAGTACCAGTTGGCCTTGACCGCCGTCCGCGTGACGTCGACGACCACGTAGCCGCGCCGGACGCCGTCGAGGTACTTCACGTGCGGCAGCGCGACGCGGACGGCGGCGGCCGCCTCGTTGCCGTCCGGCGACGCGAACATCGACGGCGGCGGCGAACTGATGGCGGGCGTGACGAATTCGACGGCAAGCGAGCCGTCGCCGGCCGCGCGATAGCCGTTCCACGGGTTGCGCGGGATGTCGAAGCCCCACGAGCTGTGCGCGTCGCCGGTGAGGATGACGAGATCGCGGATCCGCTCGCGCTCGACGAAATCGAGCACGCGGCCGCGCTGCGCCGGATAGCCGTCCCACGCGTCGGTGTTGGTCGGACGCGTCCCGGGCGGTGTGAGCGTCGCGAACATGATCTGCTGGCCGAGCAGCCGCCACGGCGTGTTCGCCCGCTGCGAGGCGCGCAGCTGATCGAACATCCACGACTCCTGCGCCGCCCCCATGAGCGTGCGCGCCGGGTCGGCAAGCCCCGCGGCGTTGGCGCCGGCCACCTGCCGGTCGCGCAGCGCGCGCGTGTCGAGCATCACGAGATCGGCCAGGCCGCCGAAGCGGAGCGTGCGATAGAGGTGGATGCCCGCCTCGCTCGACTCCCGGATCGGCATCCACTCGAGATACGCCTTGTAGCCGGCAGCCTTGCGCGCCGCCCAGTCGCCCTCGCCCTTCTCCGGATTGTGATTGATCGCGCCGCCGGCCCACGCGTCGTTCGCGAGCTCGTGGTCGTCCCACACCGCGACGAACGGAAAGAGCCGATGGGCGTCCTGCAGGTCGGGATCGGTTCGGTACGTCGCGTAGCGCGCGCGGTAGTCGGCGAGCGTAATCGACTCGCGCGGAGGCTGCGGGACGCGGTTGATCGCCGCGCCGGCGCCGTACTCGCCCTCGCCGAACTCGTAGATGTAGTCGCCGACGTGAACGATGGCGTCGAGATCGAGCCGCTTCGCAATGCACGCGTAGACGTTGAAGAAGCCGGCGGGGTAGTTCGAGCAGGACACCAGCGCGAAGCGCATGCGTTCCGCGCCGCTCGCGGGAAACGTCCTGGTACGGCCGATCGGCGACTGGTCGCCGTCGGCGTCGAACGCGTAGTAGTAGGTCGTGGCCGGCTGCAGGCCCGTGGCATCGACCTTTACCGTATAGTCGCGCCCGGACGCGGTCTCCGCGGTTCCGCTCGACACGATGCGGCGCAGGCCGTCATCGGTCGCGATGCGCCAGCGAACGCTGATGGGCTCGGTCGCGGACGCGGCGCGCGGGGTGACTCGCGTCCAGAGGATGACGCGGTCGCCGAGCGGATCGCCGCTCGCGACCCCGTGCTGAAAACGGGAACCGCCGCCGGAAGCCTCGCGCTGTCCCCGGAGGGGAAACGCCAGGCTCGCGGCGGCGGTGGTCCAGAGGAACTGCCGTCGTGTCAGAGACACGAACAGATCAAACCACGAAGGACCCGAAGAGCACGAAGAATTCGATTACTTCGTGGTGACGATGCCCGTCGCGAGCACCGCGGGCTGCTTCGGCAGCACCGGCGTGTAGGCGTAGACGTAGTTGCGCAGCACCGGGTGGTCCGGGAAACCCTCGAAGCGGTACTGCTTCATCTCGTTGTACGCCTGCGCGGCGGTCCAGCCGTCGCTCGTCATCCGGTAGAGCGCGGTCATCGTGCCGGTGCGGTGGCGTCCGCCGGCGCAGTGCACGAACACCGGCTGGTTCGCCGGGTTGTTGACGATGTCGAGAAACCGCTCGACCTGCGCATCGGTCGGCGCCTTGGTCGTCGTCATGCCGATGCGGAAGAAGGTCATGCCCGCCGCCTTCACGAGGCCGGCTTCGTTCGACGGACCGTCAGCCTGCAGGTCGATGACGGTCTTCACGCCGATCGACGCGAGGTCGCCATAATCCGTGCCCCTCGGCTGCGCGCCGCGGAAATAGTTGTCGTTGATCTTGCCGAAGTTGCCGATCTGAACCCGGCTGAGCGACGCAACGGCCGCCGGAGTGGTCCTGGTGGTCTGCGCGATGGCCGGCGCGGCAATCGCGACTGCGGAGACGAACGCGGCGAAAACACGGACACGAACGCTCTGTACACCCATTATGTTGACCTTGCTTGGAATGCCCCGAGGGGGCGCGGTAAGGGCCATTGTAGGGGACGCCTGTGCGGAAAGCGACCTCAGCCGATGAGACAAAACGAAGGCCGATCAGTCACGTTTTCGTGCTCAACCTTTCCATATCCGGCGGCATCGGAGCCTCTATCCATAGCCCTTCACGCGTCTCCGGGTGCGGAAGCCCGATTTTCCACGCGTGGAGCGCCTGTCGTTCGATGAGCGGATCGGGCCCGCCATACAGTCGGTCGCCGGCGATGGGCCAGCCGCGCGCCGCCAGGTGCACCCGGATTTGATGCGTGCGCCCGGTTATGAGCTCGCACTGGACCATTGAGTAGGTATCGCTACTTGAGACGACGCGGTAGCGTGTCTGGCTGGGTGCGCCGTCTTCGGCAGTGACGATGCGGCGGCGGTCCGCCGGGTCGTGCCCCAGCGGCAGCGCAATGATCCCTTCGGGTGGACGCGGAGTCCCGCGAACGACAGCCAGGTACTGCTTGGTGACGCGTCCGGCCCGCGCGTCGCGCTGGATTCGGGCGTGAGCGCCCGGCGACAGCGCCACGAGCACAACGCCAGAGGTGTCCTTGTCGAGGCGGCTGACGAGCCCTGGCCGCACGTCCTTGCGGTCGCGCAGCCGCCACAAAACACCGTTCAACAGCGTACCCGTCGCGTTCCGGAACGACGGGTGAACCACCATCCCCGCCGGCTTGTTGACCGCGATCAAGTCGTCGTCTTCGAAGAGCACGTCGAGCGGTATCGGTTCCGGCCCCGGCTCCTCGCGCAACCTCGAGGAGGCCGGGAGCGTCACTTCAACGACGGCGCCTTCGCGGACGTGAATCGACGCGCGAGCGGCCGGCGCGCGATCGACCGAGACGAGGCCGTCGGCGATCCATCGCTGCGCCTGCGCGCGCGACATCCCCGAGACCTCGGTCACGCGCCGGACCAGCACCTGATCCAGGCGCAATCGCGCATCACCCCGATCGGCAGTAAAGTGGATGGTCAACTATGAAATCGAGCATGCCACAGCCGGACCAGGCTCTTCCCGGGCGCGCCGAGACGATGCCGGTCCCCGACGCCCATTTCGTCAACGGTCACCGGCTCTCGCCGCCGTTTCCCGCCGGGCTCGAGCAGGCGGTGTTCGGCATGGGCTGCTTCTGGGGCGCCGAACGGAAGTTCTGGCAGGCGCCGGGCGTCTATTCGACGGCGGTCGGCTACGCGGGCGGCTATACGCCGAATGCGACCTATCGCGAGGTGTGCAGCGGGATGACCGGGCACACCGAGGTCGTGCTCGTCGTGTTCGATCCGAAGGTCACGTCGTACGACGCGATGCTGAAAATCTTCTGGGAAAACCACGACCCGACACAGGGGATGCGCCAGGGGAACGACGCCGGCACGCAGTACCGTTCGGCGATCTACACCTTCTCGCCCGAGCAGCAGCGCGCCGCCGAAGCGTCGCGCCAGGCGTTCCAGGATCGGCTGAACGATGCGGACTTCGGGCGCATCACCACCGAGATTGCCGACGCGCCTCCGTTCTACTACGCGGAGGATTATCACCAGCAGTACCTCGCGAAGAACCCCGGAGGCTATTGCGGCCTCGGCGGTACGGGCGTCACCTGTCCGGTCGGCGTGAGCGCCTGAGCGAAGCCAGCTGGCAGCAGGCAGTGGGCAGTGGGCAGTGGGGAGCAGACAGCGGGCAGCTGGCAGTACGCAGTCGGCAGCAGGCAGTCGGTATAATCGCGTTCCATGAGTAGAGTCGCGTACGCGAATACGCCGGCCACCCTCGATCAGCAGGCGCTGCGCGCCACGCACGGCGTGCGCATCGTGTCGGCGGCGGAAGAAGGGACGGGGGTGAACTCGCTGCCCGGCGGCGTGTACGGCTTCACGTACTCGCCGGCGCTGCCCAACGCGCCGCTGTTTGCCGAGCGCCGGTTCCGGTCCTACGAGACGCACAAGGTGGCCAGCGGCGAGGTCTTCGTCATCGGATTCGCGGACGTCGAATCGGCGGCCGCGCTCGAGTCGAAGGGTGGAGAGCAGACGCTGGTGATCCAGCCCGAGCCCGATGCGGTGGCGAACGTGCTCGTGAAGATCCCGTACTCGCGGATGCGCCACAACCGGCAGCACGCGGCGCCGAACCAGCATGGCTTCACGGTGACCGTCGTCTGACCTTCGAACCTCGCTCGATCGGCCGTTCCGGGTCGGCTTCCCACTCCGACCACGACCCCGCGAACAGCTTCGCCCCCGTCAGCCCCGCGTGCTCCATCGCCAGCAGGTTGTAGCAGGCGGTGATGCCCGACCCGCAATACATCACGGCCTCGTCCGCGGATCGCTCACCGAGCACGCGCTCGAACTCCGCCTTCAGCTCGCCCGCCGGCCGCATCGTGCCGTCGGCGGCGACGTTGTCCCGATAATGCCGGTTGCGCGCTCGCGGGATGTGACCGTAGACGGTGTCGAGCGGATCCGGCTGGCCCGCGAATCGCTCGGGCGATCGGGCATCGATCAGACGCATCGACGGATCGCCCAGGCGCGCGACGACCTCGTCGGCCGTCACCCGCATGTCGCCGCGCGGGCGCGGCGTGAACGTCGCGGGCGCGCGCGTGTCATCGCCGCCGCGGACCGCCCGCCCTTCGCGCGTCCACCTAGCGAAGCCGCCGTCGAGCACCGCCACGGCCTCGTGCCCCAGGTAGCGCAGCATCCACCAGAGGCGGCTGGCGAAGGCGCCGGCGTCCTGGTCGTACGCGATCACCTGGGTGCGGTCACCGATGCCGAGACGGGCGAAGGTGGCGGCCATCGTGTCGATGGCCGGCAGCGGATGGCGTCCGTTGGTCCCGGTTCGAGGCGCGGCGAGATCGTGCGCGAGGTCGACGAAGACCGCCCCGGGAACGTGGCCGGCGACGTACTGCGCGCGGCCCCATGCCTCATCCTTGAGGTTGTAGCGGCAATCGGCGATGAACCACGAGCTGTCGCTGAGGTGAGCCTCGAGCAATCCCGGAGAAATCAGCGTCGTATGCATGGCGTTCGCATTGCACGGATCGGCGCGGAGATCTTATATGACCCTACGAACCGCAGCGGCAATGGTTGTGCTGTTGATGCTGAGCAGCGGGTGCGCGGCGCGGCACGGCCGCCCCATCATCGGCGGCAGCACCGTGCCGAACCCGACGGGCACCATCTCGGGGACCGTGACGTCGACGGGTGGTACGCCGCTCGAGGGACGTCGTGTCAGCGCCATCGACATGGCGACCGAGCAGCACTACGACGTGACGACGTCGAACAACGGCGGGTACACGATCAAGGTGCCG
>DASQAX010000258.1:0-21678 GCA_035635535.1 Vicinamibacterales bacterium
CATGCCGGGCCTCGATCCCGGCGTCTACGGGGTGAAGACCGACCTGGCGGGGTTTGCGCCGGCGGCGCGCGAGCGCGTGACGCTCGGCGTCAACGCGACGCTCACGCTCGACTTCAAGATGCGCGTCGCCTCGCTGAACGAGACCGTCACGGTCACCGGTGACGCGCCGATCATCGAGGTCACGCAGTCGAAGGTCGCATCGACGATCGAGGCGAACCAGCTCGAGAACCTGCCGATGATCACGCGCAGCGTCAGCGGCATGCTGGCGCTGCTGCCGGGCGCCGCGCCGATGGCGCCGACGCATCGCAGCAAGGAGAACGTCGGCAGCGTCTCGTTCGGGGGCGCGTCGGGCACCAACGTGATGCCGACCGTCGACGGCGCCGACAACCGCGACAACCGGTACGGCGGGCCGCTCCTCACCTTCACCACCGAGGCGCTCGAGCAGTTCCAGCTCGCGACGAGCCAGTTCACGGCGGCCGACGGCCGCACCGGCGGCGCGGCGCTGACGATGGTGACCAAGTCGGGAACCAATGCGTACCACGGCTCGGCGTTCCTGTTCGCGCGCGACAAGTCGATGACGGCGAAGGACTACTTCACCAGGACGGCGAACCCCCCGCAGGAGAAGGCGCCCTTCAACCGCAAGCAGTTCGGCGGCTCGATCGGCGGGCCGATCATCCGCAACCGGATGTTCTTCTTCGGCGCGCTGGAGCAGATCCAGGACAACACCGCCGTCCCGGTGCCTGACGAGCTGTACAACCAGCTCCAGTTGCTGGTCCCGCTCGGCCTCGCCAATCCAAACCATCCGCACGCAGGTCCCACGCCGGGACGCCTGAAGCTCTATACGGGCAAGGTGAACGCGCAGCTCACGAACACGCAGTCGGTGATGGCGCGCTACGCGGGGCAGCGCGACTACCGCGACGCGGTGACCTTCAACGTGCGCAACGATCTGCGCGAGCCGGAGAACAGCAGCATCAGGATGTGGAGCTCGGTCGTCCAGCACAACTGGGTGCTGGGCAACAGCGGATTGAACCAGCTCACCGGCCAGGTGAATCACCTGTACCGGCTCAGCGACGTGACGAGCGCGATCACGGGCCAGCACTACACGCGCGACTTCCCGAACGTCGCGGTCTTCTCGAATCCGCCGAGCCTCGCGTTCCCGACGGTCACCGTCGGCGCCGGCGGTGCGGGCGGCTCGCTGACCGACACCTACGTCATTCAATTCAAGGACGACATCTCGCAGCTGCGCGGCAATCACGCGCTGCGCACGGGTGTGGATTTCAAGGCGCTGCCGAAGCTGGGGCTGCTCAACGCGAACGAGCACTTCCCGACGGTCACGTTCTTCGACGATCCCTCAGTCATCCTGAGCAACGGCAACGGCCGCTACCCGCAGGGGCTCTCGACGCCCGGCGTCGTCCGGCAGTGGCAGCAGGCCAATCCGATCCGCTCCGAGGACATCAACTACGGCGCCAGGCAGTTCGCGACGTGGTTCCAGGACGACTGGCGGGCGTCGACGCGGCTGACGCTGAACCTCGGCGTCCGCTACGACATCGACCTCAACTTCTACGATCAGCGGAACATCGCGAACAACGCGACGCGACAGGTCCTGCTCGCGATCGGCAACACCGCGTATACCGGCGTGCCGAGGACTCCGAAGAAGGACATCTCGCCGCGCGTCGGCTTCGCCTGGGACGTCTCGGGCGACGGCCGTCACGTCCTGCGCGGCGGCTGGGGTCTCTATTTCGATCAGTTCAACACCGGCGGCGCCGGTGATGCGTCCGCGCAGAACAAGCGGCCGCTCAACGCGCTCGCGACGCTGACCAACACCACGTACGGTACGGGTCAGCTCGCGACCTACCGGTTCGGCGTCGATCCGCTGCCGGCGCAGCCGAAGGACGCGAACACGCTTCCGCGCGGCGCCGCGGGCGAGTACCTCGCGCCGGACCTGACCGACCCGCGCAACCAGCAGATGCACGTCGGCTACGCGCACCAGCTCGCGACCAACACCGCCGTCTCGGTGGATTTCACCCACATCATCGGCCGCCACGAGTTCCGCCGCATCAACCTGAATCCGATCGTCAACGGTTCGCGGCTGCTTGCATCCGACTTCATGCGCGTCTATGGCACTCCCGACGTGTTGAACGCGATCAACATCCTCACGACGGACAACAAGTCGCGCTACGACGCGTTGACGATGCAGTTCCAGCGCAGGATGCCGCGCGTGACGCTGCAGGCGCATTACACGCTGGCGGGCGCGTACGCCTATGGCGGCTCGACCGGCAACCGTTCGGGCGCGACCGTCGCGCAGGATCAGTTCGATCAGTTCGCGAAGGGCGAATGGGGGCCGACCGGCAACGACGAGCGGCACCGCGCCGTTGTCATGGGCGTCTTCGACTTCGCCTATGGAGTTCAGCTGTCGCCCGTGTTCCAGGTGGCGTCGGCGCGTCCGTACACGCTGACGGCGGGGCAGGATCTCAATCGCGACGGCACGAACAACGACCGTTACATCGACCCTGCGACGGGCACGCAGGTGGCCGTGAACTCGCAGCGCGGCGATCCGACGACCGTGTTCGACCTGCGGACCACGAAGTTCTTCGCGCTCGGAGGCGATCGGAGGATCGGCGTCTTTGCCGAGGCGTTCAACCTGTTCAACACCTCGAACTTCGGCAACAGCTATACGGGCAACGGGCGCAGCGCGAGCAGCTTCAGGCAGCCGAGCGGCTTCATACCGGGCATCGGGTATGCGCGGCAGCTGCAGCTTGGTGCGAGATTCCTGTTCTGACGCGGATACAGGCTCCCTAACCTTCTTTCGCCGGCGTCACGAACTTCGTGTCGATGCCCGCGCGCTTGAGGAGCGCCTCGAAGCCGGTCTTGTCCACCGACTTCGTGTAGGCCTCTTCAGGAGCCACGACTTTCTTCGCGACCAGATCCATCAACGCGTCGTTGAGCCCCACCATGCCGACGGACTTGCCGACCTGCATGATCGACGGGATCTGGAACGTCTTCGCTTCGCGAATCAGGTTGCTCACCGCGCTGGTGACGATCAGGATCTCGAGCGCGGCCGCGCGCCCGCCGCCAATCTTCTTGCAGAGGTTCTGCGCGATGACGCCCTTCAGCGACTCCGACAGCATGATCCGGATCTGCGCCTGGCGATCGGTGGGGAACTGATCGATCACGCGGTCCACCGTCGACGCCGCCGTCGTCGTGTGCAGCGTGCCGAACACGAGGTGGCCGGTCTCGGCGGTCTCGATGGCGATCGCGACGGTCTCGAGGTCGCGCATCTCGCCGACCAGGACGATGTCCGGATCCTCGCGGAGCGCGGCGCGCAGCGCGTCCTTGAACCCGTCGGTGTGCACGTGCACCTCGCGCTGGTTCATGAGGCACTGCTTGTTTTCGTGCACGAACTCGATGGGGTCTTCAATCGTGATGATGTGATCGCGCCGCGTCCGGTTGATGTAGTCGATCATCGCGCAGAGCGTGGTCGACTTGCCGGAGCCGGTCGGTCCCGTGACGAGCACGAGGCCCTTGCTCAACTGGCACAGCTTCAGGATGTGCGCCGAGAGGCCCAGGTCCTCCGCGGTCAGGATCTTCGACGGGATGACGCGGAAGACGGCGCCCGGTCCCTTGCGGTCCATGAAGATGTTGGAGCGGAAGCGGCCGAGCCCCGCGATTTCGTAGGCGAAGTCGCTGTCGTGCCGGCGCTCGAATTCCTCTTTGTTGCGCTCCGGCATGATCGGCTCGAGCAGCGCCCACATCGACGCGCGGTCCAGGGCAGGTTGGCCCTCTTCCAGAAGCTTGATCTCGCCGTCCTTGCGCACGAGCGGCGGCATGCCGACGCACAGGTGGAGGTCCGACGCGCGTACCTCGCACATCGACTGGAAGAGACGATCGATGGCCGGCGGGCCGACGTGCGCCTGCACGGGCGACGCGCTCGGCACTGGCGCCGGAGCCGCGGCCGGTGCAACGGGCGCGACAGGCGCGGCCGGAGCGACGACAGGCGCGGCCGGTGCGACGACGGGCGCGGCCGCGGCGACGACGGGCGCGGCAGCGGCAACAGGTTCAACGGTCGCAGCGGGTGCCGCGATGACTTCCAGCATGTCGTCCGGCGTCATGACCAGCTCGACCACGGGTTCGTCGGCCGCGTACGCCGACGCCGGCTCGCTCTGCACGTATCCCTGGTTCGGCTCGATGACGGCGCTCACTGACGTCGTCTCGATGATCAGTTCGGGCGCCGGGGCCGGTGGCGGCGGCGGCGGCGGCGGCGGAGGAGGCGGTGGCGGTGGAGCAGCGGCGACCGGGACTACGGGCGTCGCGCCGCCCGGATCGATCGAGACCCACAGCTGCTGGCCTTCGCGGCGCATCTGCACGTTGAACACGCCGATGCCGTCGCACTCGTAGTTGAACGCCACCGACGGCTGCTGCGGCAGCCGCTTGATGGTCTCGGGAATCATCGGCGCAATCGCCGCCATGATCTCCTGCGCCGAGAGCGAGCGGTTCGTGACGTCGCGCGGCGAACCGTTGCCGTCGGTCACGCGGACCGGCGCGCCGCTCTCGAAGCGGACGCCGAGGTTGCCGCCGCGCGAGGCGACGCGCTTCAGCAGGGTGTCGATGTACGAGACAGGCGCTTCCGTTGCCATGAATGATCAGTCCGCGATTTCCGTCAATTCGACGATGTGAACTGCGTTGATGATGAGCGTGTTTTTCTGGGTGACGACGTAGCGGAACACCTGCGGCGCTCGCGCGTAGTCGCTCAGCCGGTCGCGCCCGGGCGCCGCATAGACCGCGACCTTCCCTTTGACGCGCATGCCCGTCGAGAGCAGCATCCCGACGTGCCGGTGCGTCGCGACGTCGTAGCCCGGGTCGCGTTCCGCCTCGCTGACGCCCGGCTCGAGCGCCACGGCGACCAGGTGCGTCCGGTTGTAGAGGACGGTGGTGCCGTCCCGCAGCTCGAAGGGGAAAAACCCCGGCTGCGCGTTCAGGAGGTCGCCGATGCGCTCGGCCCCCTCATGCGTGGATGTCTGCGAGACGACAAAGAACGATCCGCTGACGGACGTGCCCGGGGCAAGCGTCAGCGTCGCGGGAATCCGCTGTTTTTCGAACCTGAACTCCGACACATTGGAGTATCGGAATGAGGGGCTTCAGGCAGTAGATCGGAAGGTATCAGGTGTCAGGTAGCAGGTTTCAGGCGTGGTCCAGGTATCAGGCCTGATCCCTTGACCATGCCTGATACCTGATACCTGTTACCTGATACCTGCCGGCGAGTCTGGCTTCCTCCGCGTCAGAAGGTAAATCGGAGGGCGAGCTCTCCCTGTTGGCGTGCCTGCGCCGTGGACAGCTGACCGAACGTGTTCGACAGCACGTTGGTGTTGAAGCTGCTGCCGATGCCGCCCAGATTGGTCCGGCCGAACAGGTTGAAGACCTGGCCAATCAGCTCGACACGCTTTCTCCCCGGCAGGCCGAACGCCTTGGACGCGCGCATGTCGAAGCGGTTGTAGTCGTTGCTGTTGTTGATCAGTGCCGTGATCGGAACGAGACCGTTCGCCGCGCGATACGTATTCACCGCCTTCAGCATGGCGTCGTTGTCGCGGTTGCCCATCCCCTTCGTCGTCCCGGGGACGAAGTCGGTGGTCGCGCCATCTCCGTTGAGGTCGCGGCCCGCGCGCGCACTGAAGGGCGCCGAGGTGCGCAGCGTCCAGACGACACCGACGATGACGTTGCCGGGCATTTGATAGGCGCCGCTGCCGACAAACGCATGACGCCGGTCGGCGTTGCCGTAGCCCTGGTCCCACTGCGGGTTGTAGGCGTCGGTCACCGTGCCGGTCGACGTGGCGCCGAACGAATTGTCGGTCACGCGCCCGAGCGTGTACGACAGCGTGTACTGGTAGTGGTTGGACAGACGCTTCTCGACGCGGGCCAGCAGCGCCCGGTAATCCTGCGTGCCGATCGACTGCACCAGCGCGATGTTGCCCCACGCAGGAGTCGGGCGCACCGTCGGCGTTGCCGCGATGCCGGGCGATGACTGCAGCGGTGTGTTGACGTTCACGCTCGCGTTGAAGTCGTTCGACTTGATGTAGACGCCATCCACGTTCACCGCGAAGTCCGCCCCCAGCTGGCGCGAAAAGCCGACGTTGTACATGTCGGAGTACGGATTCACCATGTCATCGGACACGAGGCTGATGTTCGGTGGCGCGGTGGAGGCAAACGACGCCGGTGTGCGGCCCTGATACGGATCCGGATACGCCGGGTTGTTGATGCTGATGCTCGTCTGCAGCAGCGTCGTCGTTTCGGCCCCGGGGGTGCCGTTCATGATCGTGTTGAACAGCCGGCCGTAGCCCGCGCGGAGCACATTGCGGCCGTCGTTCCGCAGGTCCCACGCCATGCCGAGCCGCGGCGACCAGTTGTTGTTGTCGCCGCGCGACGCGAAGCTCACGTACGGCAGGATCCGTGGATAGTACGAGAGATCGTTCTTTCGATCCTTGTTCCAGATCCGTGTGTCGAGGTCGTAGCGCAGACCGAGGTTCAGCGTCAGGCCGGCCGTGACCTTCCACTCGTCCTGCGCGTAGGACTGGAAGTAGTGGTGTGCCTGGCGCCGGACCAGCCCCGGGAACGACGCCTGGAAGCGGTTGGCGCCTCTCAGGTTCGCGACGAGGGCCGGGTTGCTCGCGTCGAAGACCTGATCCTGTGAGAACGTCCAGGTGCCGTTCGGGTTGCCCTGCACGTCCTCCTCGAGCGGCAGATTCTGGATGTCGGCGCCGAACTTGATGTTGTGGTTCGACTGCGAGATCGAGAAGTCGTCGCGCCACTCGCGCATCATCAGGTGGATCGCCGCGAAGTTGTCGTTGCCGAAGTTGAAGCTCGGGAACTGGTAGGTCGGCGTGGTGCCGGCGAACCGCGTGGGCGAGAAGTCGAACGTCTTGTAATAGGAAAGTCCCTCGGGCGCCTGGTACTGCCACTGCTTGGCGTAATTGAACCGGAACTCATTCAGGAATTTCGATCCGAGCACCCACGTGTGGCCCATGACGAGCGCGTCGCGCGGGATCAGCGTGTTGCCCTGGTTCGCCGACTTGCCCCCGCACCCCTCGCAGCTGAACTCCTGCCGCTCGTACGCCCACCGGACGAATCCGCTCTGCTTCGACGTCAGCTGTGCGTCGGCGCGGACGAGGAACAGTTCGTTCGGCAGCTTCTGATCGAACACGCCTTCGTACTTGCCGTAGAACTGCGGCGCGCCGGTGTTCACCGGATAGCTCGACTTCTCCTGCGTGTACTCCTCGGCCGCGAAGAAATGGACCTTGTTCATCACGACCGGCCCGCCGAGCGCGCCGCCGAACTGATGGCGCGTGTAGCGGCTCGTGCCCTGGCCCGCGTCCTCGAAGGCCTGCGTGAACTTGTCGAGGCGCCCCATCGACTTGTTGCGGAAGAACTCGTAGCCCTCGCCGCTGAAGCTGTTGGTGCCGCTCTTGGTGATCACGTTGATCACGCCGCCGGCGCGGCCGCCGTACTCCGCGGGCGGCTGCGTCGTGAACACCTTGAACTCCTGGATCGCCGCCTGCGGGAAGTCCTGCCGCGGCTCCCCGGCCTTGGACGACATGTTCATCGTCCCGTCGGCGAGGTTCGTCGTGGTGAACTGCAGCGTGCCGGCGCCGACCTGCGCGTTGCTGCGCCGCGGGCGGGTGCCGTCCTGGCTCGTGCCCGGCAGCAGGAGCGCCAGCGTGACCGCCGCGCGGTTGGCGACCGGCAGCATCTCGATCTGCTGCTGCGTGATGACCGTCGACACCTCGCTCTTGGTCACCTCGACGACCGGTGCCTGGCCGGTGACCGTCACCGATTCCTGCAGCGTGCTGAGACCCATCGTGATGTTCTGCTGCAGCTCGCGGTTGACGGTGAGGACGAGGTTCGTGACCGTCGCGGTGGTGAAGCCGGTCAGCTCCGCCTTGATTTCATACGTGCCGAGCGGCAGCGCGCCGAAGCGGTATTTCCCGTCTGCCTCGGTGACCGCCGACTGGGTGAAGCCCGTGTTGATGTTGCGCGCCGCGATGGACACGCCTGGCAGGACGCCTCCCTGCGCATCTGCGACCGTGCCGCCAATGACGCCACGCTCGCCTTGCGCCGCAGCCGAGGCCGCCAGCCCCAGCGTCAGCAGCAGGACGAATAGCCGGCAGGCCTGCTGCTGTGAAAAAAACACCGCGCGCACTCTGTACATAGATCCTCCTGGAGAACCCTGATTCTAGTGTCGGTGACTCTAAACGGTGGGTGGATTGGGGTCAACTCCCAATCGCAGCGGCGATCGCCTTGCCCATGTCCTGGGTCGACGCTTTGCCGCCGAAATCGGGCGTGTGCGGACCTTTCTCGCACACCAGCTCGATGGCGTTTTCGACGGCGCGCGCGGCCTGCGGCGACCCGAAGTGATCGAGCATCAGCGCCGCCGACCAGATGGTGCCGATCGGGTTGGCGATGTTGCGGCCCGCGATGTCGGGTGCAGATCCGTGAACCGGCTCGAACATCGACGGGAACTTCCGCTCGGGGTTCAGGTTCGCGGAGGGCGCGATGCCGATGCCGCCGGCCACCGCCGGGCCGAGGTCCGAGAGGATGTCGCCGAACAGGTTGCTGCCGACGACCACGTCGAACCAGTCGGGATGGCGGACGAAGTGCGCGGTCAGGATGTCGATGTGGAACTGGTCGGTCTTGACCTCCGGGTAGTCCTTCTTGACCGCGGCGAAGCGCTCGTCCCAGAACGGCATCGTGTGGATGATGCCGTTCGACTTGGTCGCCGACGTCACGTGCTTGCGGCGTTTCCGCGCGAGGTCGAACGCGTAGCGCATCACGCGATCGACGCCGCGCCGCGTGAAGATCGCCTCCTGCGTCGCGAACTCGTTCTCGGTGCCGGCGAAGATACGCCCCCCGATCGACGAGTACTCGCCTTCCGTGTTCTCGCGGATGACGACGAAGTCGATCTCTTTGGGCGTCCGGTTGGCGAGCGGCGTCGAGACGCCCCTGAACAGCTTCACCGGCCGCAGGTTCACGTACTGATCGAAGCCGCGGCGGATGGGAATCAGCAGCCCCCACAGCGAGACATGGTCTGGGACGCCGGGATAGCCGACCGCCCCGAGAAACACCGCGTCGAACTTCTTGAGCTGCTCGAGGCCGTCCTCCGGCATCATGCGGCCGGTCTTCGCGTACACCTCGCAGCTCCAGTCGAAATGGGTCATCTCGTACGAGAGGCCGAATTTCTTCCCGGCCGCTTCGAGGACCCGCAACCCTTCGGGGATGACTTCGTGGCCGATGCCATCGCCCTCTATAACGGCGATCTTGAATGTGGACATTCCGCCGATTCTATTTCAAGCTACGCGTCCGCAGGATAAGGGCACGAAGAATTGGAGCCACGAAGGACACAGAGGGCACTAAGAATCAAGGACACAAAGCAGGTCGCCGGTCGGCCTGCGAAGCAGGCCGACGACGCGCGAAGGTACGTCAACGGAAACAAACCGCACCAATCTCTCCCTGCGGCTTGTTCCCGTTGACGCACCTTCGCGCGTGGCCGCCTACGGCGGCCCGGCGACCTTCTGCTTCGTGCTCTTTAACTTTGTGGCCTTTGTGCTCTTTGTGGCTGCAAATCTTTGTGCTCTTGTCCCCAGGAGGACGCGCGTGACACACCGCTGGATTCAACGGATCGCCGGAGCGGTCGCCGCCGCCGTCGTGTGCGCGAGCGCGTTCGTCACGCTGCAGGCGCAAGCGGTCCGTCCACCGTACACGCCGCTGAAGACAGCCGATGGCCAGCCTGACATCTCCGGCTTCTGGCAGGTGGCGAACACCGCCGCCTGGGACATACAGGATCACGGCGCGTCGCTCGGCGTTCCCGCCGGCAAGGGCGTCGTCGAGGGGAACGAGATCCCGTACAGGGCGGACGCGCTCGCGAAGAAGCAGCAGAACTACGCGAACCGCGCGACCGCGGATCCGGAAGCGAAGTGCTACCTGCCGGGCGTCCCGCGCATCACCTACATGCCGTATCCGTTTCAGATCCTCCAGACGAGGAACCAGGTCAACATCCTCTACGAGTTCAACCACGCGATCCGCTACGTCTTCCTGGACAAGCCGCACCCGCCAGGGCACATCGACTGGTGGATGGGCGATTCACGCGGCCACTGGGACGGGAACACGCTCGTCGTGGACGTGATCCACTTCAACGAGGACACCTGGTTCGACCACGCCGGCAACCATCACAGCGACGCGCTGCACGTCGTCGAACGGTACACGCCGCTCGGGCCCGATCACATGAACTACGAGGTGACGATCGAGGATCCGAAGGTGTTCACGCGGCCGTGGAAGATGAGCATGCCGCTCTATCGGCGGAAGGACGCCAACATGGAGCTGCTCGAGTACGAATGCTACGCGAACCTGCTCGAGCGGGACTGGGCGCGTTAGTCGGCTGCTCCCGAACTCCCGAACCTCCGAACCCCCGAACCACCGACTATCGACTATCGACGAGCCCGCAGGGCTGCCGCGCGCTTCGTGTTGCCCTGCGCCTGCAGCGCCTGCGCGAGCGCATCGAGTGCGGGCGCGAGCGTCGGGTACAGAAACAAGGCCTCGGAGAACCGCTCCTCGGCCGCGTCTGGACGGCCGGCGCGCAGCTCCGTCAATCCCAGGTTCATCAGCACGGCTGGCGCGCGCGGGGCGATGCGCAGCGAGGCGTCGAACGCGCGTCGCGCCCGGTCGTGGTCGCCAAGCGAGTCGTAGGCGATCCCGAGCAGGTTGAAGTCGCGCGCGGCGTTCTCGGGATCCGCGCCGCTCGACGTCAGGCGCTCCCCGACGGCGGCCGCCTTGGCGAATTCACCTCGCAGGTGCGCCAGCCGCATCTGCGCATAGAGGCTGACCGGACGGGTCGCCCCGGTCCGCACGAGCAGCGTCGTCAGTTGCTCGAGCGCCGCGTCGTTGCGGTCGTCCGCGAGCGCCGACACCAGCTGCCCGAGCGCGCGGTCGTTGGAGGGATCGAGCGCGGCGGCCCGTTGCGCGGCGGTGACCGCGCCTTTCGCGTCGCCGCGCGCCGCCAGCACGCGGGACAGCTCCACCTCGACGTTCGGCGCATCCGCCTGTGCGATGCGGCCACGCAGGTAGGTCTCCGCGGCATCGAGACGCCCGCTCGCCGCGGCGGCGGCGACCAGGCCGGCGAGCGCATCTCCCTCGTCGGGCGCGATCCTCAGCGCCTCGAGGGAGTCCTGGTAGGCGAGCGCGGCCGAATCGGCCTTCATCTGCATCGCCGCGCGATTGCGCCAGTCGGTCGCGGTTGCGGACGAGCGCAGCGCGGCGACCGCCGGCGGCGCCTGCGCCCCGGCCGCGACCGCGCGCAGGCGACCCACGTTGTTGGTCTGATACCGGCCGTAGATGGCGCGCGGCGCGGAGTATTCCAGGGCGAGCCTGTCGTCCGACTGGACGAGCGCGCCCGCGGCGTACTTCTGCAGGTCGGGGCCGCGCGCGACGAACAGCGTCAGCACGCTGAAGGGATCGCGAACCTCCACTTCGGCAAGGTCCGGCGCCACCCCCGGACGTGTCCACGCGGACATGATCCCTTCGTCCAGAGCCCGCGTCGGCTCCGGGGATCCGATCAACAGGAGATCCGATTCGCCCACGAGCCAGGCGCCGGCGCCGGGAAAGGCCGAGAGAAACGTGGAGACGATCGAGCGCAGGTCGGTATCGCTGATGTTGTAGGTGTGGGCCCACTGGCAGAGGATGCCGCCCGGGCGCAGGCGGCCGCGCGCGGCGGCAAAGAACTCGCGCGTGAACAGCGTCGACACGCCTGCCATCCAGGGGTTCGACGGCTCGGAGATGATCACGTCGTACTGCTCGTCGGAGAGCAGCAGGTGGGAACGGCCGTCGCCGACGATCAGGCGCGTGCGCGGATCGTGGAGCGCGTCGTGGTTCTCCTCGACGAACGCGCGCGAGGCGTCGACGACCTCGGGTGAGATTTCCGATACGACGGCGCGCTCGATTGGATGCTTCAGCGCGGCCCCGAGCGTGACGCCGCTGCCGAGGCCGATGATGTAGACGGAGTGCGGGTTCTCGTGCAGCAGCAGCGGCAGGTGGCCGAGCAGCTTCTGCGTCAGCATGTCGGCGCCGTTGGACGCATCCACCTTGCCGTCGATGGCGAGCGAGGTGACGCCAATCAACCGGCGAACGGAGACGGTTCCGGTCGCGCCCTCCCGGTAATACGAAAGGTCACCGGCTTCGAGCGCGGTTTCGAGGTCGCCGGCGGCAAGCGCCGGCGCGAGCCGATACCCGCCGTTCGCCAGGCGCGCGTGATTCCAGGAGGGGGAGAACAGAGCGAGACCGAGGACGCCCGCGGCACCAATGACGAACGCAACACGATAAGGTAGGGCGGGTCCTTTCGGACCCGCCAGTCCTTTTGGACCCGGCAGACTCGCGGCGGCGCGCCACGCGACGAGCGCGCCCGCGACGACCGCGACGATCGACGCGAGCTGCAGCGACGTCTGCAGGCCCGCGCGTGGAATCAGGATGAAGCTCCCGGCGAGCGCGCCGGCGATGGCCCCGGCGGTGTTGGCGCCGTAGACGACCGACGCCGCCCGCGCTTCCGCGTCGCCTGTGGCGCCCGTCATCGCGATCGCCAGCGGAAACGTGGCGCCGAGCGCGATCGTCATCGGCAGCTGCATCGCGATGGCCAGCACCATCTGGAGCGCGAAGACGGAGGTGAAGCTTGCGTCGGCTTGTCCGGCGGCGGCCGCAACCGTGAGCGGGAGCTGGTCGACGCGCGCCGAGGCCAGCAGCGCCGCCGCCGCCGCCGCGATCATCGCGATGCCGAGCCCCACGCCCGGTCTTCGCGCGCGGTGCGCCACCGTGGCGGCGATCGCGGATCCAATCGCCAGCCCCGCGATGAAGGCGACGAGCATCGCGCTGAACGCGTAGGTCGTCGGTCCCAGCGTCATCGCGAGGACGCGCGTCCAGATCACCTCGTAGACGAGCGCGACGAAGCCCGACACTGCCAGAATCATCGCGGGCAGTCGAATCGTGCCACCGCCGCCGCGGCGCGGATCCTTCGAGTCCGCGATTGGAGGTTGTCGCGACGTTGATCGCGGACCTGAAAGGTCCGCGCCGCTGAGGAGGTCCGCGCCGCTGAGGAACAGTGCTCCCGCTGCCGCGACGGCATTCAGGCCGACCCCCACCAGGGTTGTTCCGAACAACCCGAGAGCAGGCAGCAGGACGAAACCGGTGAGCGCAGCGCCGAGCGCGGCGCCGAAGGTGTTTGCCGCGTACAACTCGCCAGCGTTCCGTGAACCCGCCGGATCCCGGATCCCGGATCCTGACTCCCGCCCCGCGACCACCCCTACGGGATAGCTCGCACCCATCGCCGCAGCCGGCAGCGCCACGATCACGATCGACGTGCCCAGCCGCACGAGGTCGAACAGGCCGTCGCCGTTCCCGTTCGCATACGCCCACGCGAGCAGCGGCCGCATCGCGCCGAGCGCGTACGGCATCGCGAGCGCGCAGAGCGCGATCGACCCCTCGAGCGCCGCGTATACGCGAAGCGCTCGTCGCGGCGACATCCGCTGCGCTACTCGTCCGCTCGCCCACGCGCCCGCCGCCAGGCCGCCCATGAACGCCGCGAGCACCGCGCCGGCCGCCGCCGTCGTGTGCCCCATCGACAGCGTCAGCAGCCGCAGCCACGCCACCTCGTAGAGCAGCGCCGCGGCGCCGGACAGCAGGTAGCAGACGATGAAGAAACGAGCGCGCAAGGCCAACAATGCTATGGTATGGCGGGGAAAGCGATGAAAAGACTCATCGGCATTGTGGCGGTTGGTGTCGTGATCGCAACGGCGGGGGCCGTGCTGCTTCGCGCGGCGGGGATGCCGCTCTGGGCGTACGGCTATATCGATCCGCCGCCGGCCAGCTCGGACTATTCGACCAAGTGCACGGCTGCGCGTCCCGTTGATTGCGCGCGCGGCGGCACGCCTCCAGACGACGGGCGCAAGCGGACGTTGCCGGGAGGCTCGGGTGAATGGACCGTCACCGAGACTGCGAACGACTACGGCCCGGTCGACTGGTACCCGGGCGACCATCCGAAGATGCCCGAGATCGTGGCGCACGGGGCGAAGGAGCGAGGCATCCGCGCCTGCGCGCTATGTCATTTCCCGAACGGCACCGGCAAGCCGGAGAACGCGCCGGTCTCGGGCACGTCGGTGATCTACTTCATGAACCAGATGGCCGACTTCAAGAACGGCCTGCGCCACACTTCGGACAGGAACAAGGCGAACGCGTGGGAGATGCCGGTGATGGCGGCGGCGCTCACGCCGGAGGAGACGAAGCAGGCGGCCGAGTACTTCGCGGCGGTCAAGTACATCCCGAAGAACAAGGTGGTCGAGGCGACCGAGCTGCCGAAGTTCGCGCCCAACGCCAACAACCTCTTCCTGCCCGCCGCGGGCGCGGAGAAGGTGCCGCTCGGCAACCGCCTCGTCGAGATGCCGAACGATCCCGACGACGCGCAGAACATGCGCAACCCCCGGTCGGCGTTCACCGCCTACGTGCCGCCGGGGACGCTGAAGAAGGGCGAGATGCTCGCGACGACCGGCGGCAACGGAAAGACCGTCCGCTGCGATGTCTGTCATGGACCGGGACTGCGTGGCCTCGATCCGGTGCCGGCGATCGCGGGACGCCAGGCCAGCTATCTCGCGCGGCAGATGTACGACATGCAGACGGGCGCGCGGCACGGCGTCTGGAGCCCGCTGATGAAAGAGGTCGTCGAGAGGCTGAGCGACGACGACATGATGGCGCTGGCCGCCTATGTGACCTCGCTGGCACCCTGATCGGCGGGGCGTAAAGCCCCTGACGGCGGGGCGTAAAGCCCCGCCCTACGAAGGATGACGGTACAGGAGACCGCAGCGGAACTTCGCCAGGTGGCCAACAGCTTCTCGAAGGAGCTGGTGGCCGCCGACGCCCGCGCCGCGGCTCGTCGTCCCGCTGCGAACACGTGGTCGCCGAAGGAGGTGCTCGGCCACCTCATCGACTCGGCGGCCAACAACCATCAACGCTTCGTGCGTGCGCAGGAAACCGGCGCGCTCACGATGCCCGGTTACGAACAGAACCACTGGGTTGCGTCGCAGGGCTATCAGGATGCCGACTGGCCCCACCTCGTGACGCTCTGGGCCCACCTCAACCTGCACCTCGCGGACGTGATCGATCGCATTCCGTCCGCGAAGTACGCGGCGTCGTGCGTGATCGGCGACTCCCAACCCATCACGCTCGAATTTCTCGTCATCGACTACCTGGACCATCTCAAGCACCACATGGCCCAGATTCGTTCGCGCCTCTCGTCTCTCTAGGCCATTTCCCGACGACCGGCGTCTAAGACGAACAACGCCTGATGCGCGTGTCGGCCTGGATTGCCGCCACCCTGGCATGGATCCTCATCGCGGGCGGAGCCTGTCCGGCGTTCGCGCAGGCCACGACCACGATCTCCGCGTCCAGGGAGCCCGCAGCGCAGGAGAAGACCGGCAAGGAACTGCACGCGCTTCGCCTCGGCGCCTCCCCGATCCGGGTCGACGGACGCGTCGACGAGGAAGCCTGGATGCGCGCCGGCGCCATCGCCGATTTCGTCCAGGAAGAACCCGACAACATGATGCCGCCCACCGAGACGACGAAGGTTCGAGTCGCCTATGACGATCGATACCTGTACGTCGCGGTGGAAATGCTGATGCACGACGTCGGTGAGCTTCGCGACGGTCTCGGGCGCCGGGGGAGTGCGCCGCCGAGCGACAGGGTCACGATCGGCTTCGATACGTCACACGATCATCAGAACGCGTACGTCTTCGAGGTGAACGCGTCGGGCGTCCAGAACGATTTCCTGATGCTGGACGACACGCGGTTCAACGGCGACTACGAGGCCGTCTGGGAGGTCGCCGCGGTGCAGACGGCGCAGGGATGGACCGCGGAGTTCCGCATCCCGTTTTCGCAGATGCGCTTCCCGGCGCAGGCGGGCACTCGGACGGTGTGGGGATTCAACGTCGCCCGCAACGTATTCGCACGCGGCGAGCAGGACTGGTGGATCGCGAAGCCACGCGGTGCTGAAGGGCTGGTCTCACGGTACGGCCACCTGGTGTTCGACGATCGCCTGACGCCGCCCCGCCGGTTCGAGTTCACCCCCTACACGCTGGGGCAGATGCAGACGAAGAGCGGCGGCGCGGCGTCGGGGACGGGCAACGCCGGCTTCGACCTGCGCGTCGGCCTCGGGTCGTCGGCGAACCTGTCGGCGACCGTGAACCCCGACTTCGGGCAGGTCGAGGCGGACCCGTCGGTGCTGAACCTGTCGGTCTTCGAGACGTTCTTCCCGGAGAAGCGGCCGTTCTTCGTCGAAGACAGCCAGTCGCTGGTCAACTCGAGCTTCAACCAGTTCCCCGATTTCTACTCCCGGCGGATCGGCCAGACGCCGAATCACTTTGGGCTGCTCAAGAGCGAGACGCTGGTCCGCAAGCCGGATACGACCACCATCCTCGGCGCCGCGAAGCTGACGGGCGGCACGCGGCGCTGGACCTACGGCGCCCTGACGGCGACGACATCGCGCGAGTTCGGCACGGTCGACGACACGACCACGGCGATCGACGGCGGCGCCATCCTCGTGCGGGAGCGCAAGCTGTTCGAGCCGCGCGCGGTCTACAGCGTCGGCCGCGTGCTGCGCAGCATCCTGGGCGACACGTCGAACGTCGGCCTCATCGCGACCAGCGTCGTGCGCGAGAAGGATCTCGACGCGATGACGCTCGGCGCCGACGCGACGGTGCGGCGCGATCAGAATCGCTTCTTCTGGAACGGCCACTGGGTCGAAACGCGGGCGCCCGTCGACGGCCGGCTGAAGTACGGGCTCGGCGGCGCGACCAACATGGTGTTCAACCGGAAGCACTACGCGTTCAACGCGCACTACGACCATTTCGATCGCAGCTTCCACAACACGGAGCTCGGGTTTCTCCAGAGCCGCACGAACAAGAACAACGTCAACGCCGGCCTGAACCTGATGCAGCCCGACCCGCACGGCGTCTTCCGGTCCATCTTCGTCAACATCTACGGGGGCCACGACTGGACGACCGATCGCCTCGATCTCAGCGAGTGGTTCGGCGTCTTCTCGAACATCAATTACCGGAGTTTCTGGAACACGTATTTCCACGTGCAGCGGAATTTCCAGGCGTACGACGATCTCGACACGCGCGGCGGTCCGCCGATTTTCCGACCCGGCAACACGTTCTACAACTCCGGCTTCAACAGCGATTCGCGCAAGCAGTACGGCTTCGGCATGCGCGTCACGGGCGCTCGCGACGACGTCGGTGGATGGTGGACCGTCTTCGCGCCCGAGGGCCGGTTTCAGGTCTCGTCGCGGCTGGTCGGCTCGGTGGGCATGGAGTATACGTCGGCCAGCGACAGTGCGCAGTGGATCAAGAACCTCGATACCGACGGCGACGGCACGGACGACCAGCACGTGTACGGCAGGCTGCGGCGCCACGTCGTCGACATCACGGGGCGCGCGACCTACTCGTTCACGCGCGACATGACGCTCGAGGCGTACCTGCAGCCGTTCGTCGCGGTCGGCGACTATGCGAACATCGGCCGGCTGGTGCGTGCGAAATCGTTCGACTTCGCGCCGGTGACGCTCGACGACAACCCCGATTTCAACAAGAAGACCGTGCGCAGCACCGTCGTCCTGCGGTGGGAGTACGTGCGCGGCAGCACGCTGTTCGCGGTGTGGAACCTCTCGACGTCGGACGAGCTCGCGCGCAAGGGGGTCTTCTCGCCGTTCCGGGATCTCCGCGGCGCGTTCGGCGCGCCCGGGACCAGCACGTTCGCGATCAAACTGAGCTACTGGTTTGCTCGGTAGTGCCACGGAATATAATCCCCACTCAATTGGAGGAGACATGCGTAATCGCGTACCGATTCTGCTGACCGGCCTTATCTGCCTCGCGGCTGGCTACGTGCTGAACAGCCCGTGGGTATCCGCGCAGGGCGGCGCCGCGTCCATCGCGGCAATCCAGCACCAGAAGGGCGGTCAGGACGTATTCGGCGCCTACGACGTCGTCCAGGGGTGGCCCAAGGACCTGGCAACTATTCCCGGTCACGAGGGGTGGACCTTTGGCGCGGGCTCGAGCGTCTTTGCCGAGAGTCCCGACCGCATCTACGCGGTGGAGCACGGCGAGCTGCCGAACATCAAGCGCCCGATGACGAAGAAGCTGAGCGACATGGGGCCGAGCATCTTCTTCCCGATCGGCCGTCTCCCCTGGCGCGACACGACGAGCTCGAGCCCTCCAGGAAACGGCGGCACGGGACAGCTGGCGGAAGACGGGATGAAGGCCTGGGAGCGCGCTGGCAACAAGATGGGCGTGGATGCGCGCTGGGAGCACAACATCCTTGTGTTCGACGGCGAGGGCAACCTGCTGCCAGACACGCAGAACTTCATGCAGTGGGACGCGATGATGCAGCGTCCGCACTCGATCACGATCAACCCGTACGATCCTGACAAGGCCGTCTGGTTCGTCGATGACCACAAGCATTCCATCTGGAAGTTCAGTCACGACGGCAAGACGATGCTGGCGCGCTACGGCACGTTCGGCGAGCCGGGCGCCGACGACCATCATTTCAACCGTCCGACGTACATCGACTTCTTCCCGAACGGCGACTGGGTGGTGGCCGACGGCTACAACGGCACGCGCGTCGTGAAGTTCGACAAGAACGGCAAGATGCTCGCGCAGTGGGGCGAGAAGGGCGCGAACAACAACGACACGCGTCCGAACTATTTCAACAACGTGCACGGCGTCGGGGTGGACCCGAAGACCCTCCGCATCTTCGTCAACGATCGCGGCAACCACCGCGTGCAGGTATTCGACAAGGACGGGAAGTTCCTCGACCAGTGGAAGTTCGGCGAGGGCCCGTCGGACGTCCATCTGATTCACATCGTCGACGGCTCGCTGTGGGCATTCGATCGCGGGACGAGCAAGATGCTGAAGTACGACCTCGACGGCCACTTCCTCTATTCCTGGGGGACGTGGGGCGATTTCCCGGGCGGCTTCTGGGGCGTGCATGACTTCAGCACCGATGCGCAGGGGAATTTCTATGTCTCCGAGGTCGATAAGGGCGGCGCGCAGAAGTTCCGTCCGCGCCAGGGCGCCAATCCGAACTACATGATTGGCAAGCCGCTACGCGTTGCTTGGAAGTGAGTCGGTAGACATCTCGGCAGGGATCAGGGATCAGGGATCGGGGATCAAGAACCGGGAATCGGGGTTCAGGCTTTTGATCCCCGATCCCCGATCCCCGATCCCCGCCCGGCTCCTCGTACTCCCGATCGCGGCGCTCCTGTATCTGGCGCCGCTGCTGCTCGACGCCCCGCTCACCGATCCCGACGAAGGTCTCCACGCGGCCATCTCGCAGGAGATGGTCGAGCGCGGCGATTTCATCGTCCCGCGCTTTCTCGGCCGCCCCTTCCTCGACAAGCCGATCCTTTTTTTCTGGGCGCAGGCGGCGTCGATGCGCGCGTTCGGCATGACGACCGCGGCCGCTCGGCTGCCCGGGGTGCTGTTCGCGCTGCTCGGGATCGTGACGACGGGCTGGCTGGCGGGGATGCTGTTCAGCGGGCAGCGGGCAGCTGGCAGCGGGCAGCAGGCAGCGGGCAGTGCGCAGTGGGCAGCGGGCAGCGGGCAGCAGGCAGCGGGCAGTGGGCAGTGGGCAGTGGGCAGTAGGCAGCAGGTGGCAGGCGGCGCGCCTGGCAGTGAACTGCGGGCGGCGCGCAACGAGCAGCACGAAACTGCCAGCTGCCAGCTGCCAGCTGCCAGCTGGCTCGCGGCAGGCTGCTACGCGACGATGGTGCTGCCGTTCCTGCTCGCGCAGGCGCCGGTGCACGACATCGCGCTGGTGCCGCTGACCAATCTCGCGCTGGGATTTCTCTGGCGAGCAGGCCGGGATGCGGGATCCGGGATCCGGGATCCGTTGCTGGCCGCCATCGCGTTGGGACTTTCGATTCTCGCGAAAGGGTTCGAAGGCGTAGCGATCATTGGTGTCGGGTATGCCCTCTACCTGCTGTTGACGCGGTCGCTGACGTGGCGTCTCGTCGCGCGAGGCGTGCTGGTCGTCGCCGTCGCGGCGCTCGTGGCGCTGCCGTGGTATCTCGCGATGGATGCACGCGAGCCCGGCTACCTGCGCTACTACTTCATCGATCGGCACCTGCTGGGGTTCGCCACCGACACGCAGCGGCACAGCGGGCAACCATGGTGGTTCTATCTGCCGGTCGTCATCGGTGGCGGGTTGCCGTGGCTGGTATTTATTCGTGTGGCGGGCCGTAAAGGCCCGCCCTACACACTCCTTTGGACGTGGCTGGTTGGCGCTGTCGCTCTGCTCAGCGTGTCGCAGTCGAAGGCGATCACCTATGTACTGCCGGCGATGCCGGCCATTGCAATCATGGCCGCTGCCTCCCTCCGGAGCATGCGCACCTGGCGCGTGGTCTCTCTGGCAACCGCGGCGACCTGCGCGGTCGCGTTATTCGTGTTCGGCCCGGCGGTGGCACGCACCCATTCGGCGCGCGATCTCGCCGGCTATTTCAACGCGGCAGGCCGGGTCCCTGCGACGGTCTTCGTCTTCGATCGGCGGGTCTCGTTCGTGTACTACCTCCGCCCGGAACTGCGGCGTCAGTTGCACCAGGATGGCGTTCGTAGCGTGAGCGTCGAAGAACTGGCGGCGATGCAGCCGTTCCCGCGCGACGCGGTCGTCACCGTGCCGATCGATCTTGCGGCGCCGCGCCTGCCGCGCATCCCGAGGCTGGCGAACGCGCAGCGGCACGTCGCGGGCCGCTACCTCGTGCTGGCGCCGTGATTGTGTGCGTTAAGGCGGACCTAAAGGTCCGCCTCTACGTTCGGCAGGACGACGTGCGCTCGCAGACATGGTGCCGTAGAGGCGGACCTTCAGGTCCGCCTGCCTACGCCAGCGTGCGCTGGTTCATTTTCGGGCCGAAGGCGAGGACCAGCATCGCGACGACCACCCAGCACACGGCGATGTAGGCGAAGACGCTGCGGTAGCCGTACGTCGTGAACAGGAACGCGACGATGAGCGGGCCGACGGCGTTGCCGAGACGGCCGATGCCGTACGACATGCCCGCACCTGTGTTCCGCGCGTTGGTGGGGAAGCACTCCGCCGTGTACGCGTAGAGCATCGGCGCGAACACCTGCTGCGACATCGCGACGAGGAAGCCGAAGACGACGATGGCCCAGGTGTTGAAGCTGAGGCCGTAGATCATGCCGAAGGTGCCGACGAGCACGGCGACGGCGGCGATCAGGTACTTGCGCTCCCAGCGGTCCGCGATCTTCGATGCGATCCACGCGCCCGGCACCGCGCCGATCGAGATCGCGGACGACTGCTCGAGCGTCCGCATGATCGAGAAGCCCTGCTCGGCCAGCAGCGTCGGTACCCAGGCGTTGAACCCGTAGAAGCCGAGCGTCTGGCAGAACCAGACGGCGATCAGCAGCAGCGCGCGGCCGCCGAAGCCGGAGCGGATGAGTCCCTTGATGCCGATGCTCTGCTCGGCGGGTCCAGAAGGACCCGCCCTACCCTGGTCCGCGTGTAGGGCGGGTCCTTTCGGACCCGCCGGACCCTGGTCCGCGTGTAGGGCGGGTCCTTTCGGACCCGCCGGACCCTGGTCCGTCTGTAGGGCGGGTCCTA
>DASQAX010000259.1:0-5038 GCA_035635535.1 Vicinamibacterales bacterium
CGTCGTCAACACGTGCGCCTTCATCGACAAGGCGAAGCAGGAATCGATCGACACGATCCTGGAGATGGCCGAGCTGAAGAAGACCGGCAAGTGCCGCCGGCTCGTCGTCACCGGCTGCATGGCGGAGCGGTATCGCGACGAATTGCGCGCGCAGATTCCGGAGATCGACGCGGTCCTCGGGACAGGGGAAGTACTGGAGATCGTGAATGCTATCGGCGGGTCCGCGATCGGCCAGAGATCGGGGATCGGGGATCAGGGATCAGAAACCCTGATCCCGTTGCTTCGATCCAACGGGGAACCAGTGAACTCCCGATCGCCGATCCCCGATCCCCGATCCCTGCCGACCTACATCTACGACGCCGAGACGCCGCGCCTGCTCGCGACGCCGCGCCACTACGCCTACATCAAGATTGCCGAGGGCTGCGACTACAAATGCGCCTTCTGCATCATCCCGACGCTGCGCGGCCACTACCGCAGCCGCCCCGCCGATTCCATCGTCCGCGAGGCGCGGGCGCTTGCCTCGCGCGGCGTCAAGGAGCTGCTCCTCATCTCGCAGGACACCAGCTTCTACGGCGTCGATCGCGGCGAGCGCGGCGCGCTCGCCCGCCTGCTGCGCGACCTGAACGCCGTCGACGGCCTCGAGTGGATCCGGATGCTCTATCTCTACCCGACCACGATCGGAGACGACGTGCTCGACGCGATGGCGGAGTGCGACAAGGTCTGCAACTACGTGGATCTGCCGCTGCAGCATGCCTCCGACCGCGTCCTGAAGCGGATGAAGCGCCCGGGGACCCGCGCCGGCTACGAGCGGCTGCTCGAACGCATCCGCACGCGCGTTCCGGGCGTCACGCTCCGTACGACCTTCATCGTCGGCTTCCCGGGCGAAGCGGACGACGATTTTGCGCAGCTGCAGGATTTCGTGAAGAGCGTCGGCTTCGATCACGTTGGGGTCTTCACCTACTCGCATGAGGAAGGGACCTCCGCCCACGGCTTCGAGGACGACGTGCCGGCGAGGGTGAAGGAGCAGCGCCAGGCCCGGCTGATGAGCCTGCAGAAGCGGATCGTGGCCAAAGCCCAGCAATTGCGTGTAGGTCAAGGGGTTCGGCTGCTCGTCGACGGGCCGTCGTCCGAGCATGAGCTGGTCCTTCGGGCGCGGCTCGAGGGGCAGGCTCCCGACATCGACCCGGTCGTCTACCTCACCGACTGCGACCCGTCGGACTTCGGCGCCGGTCAATTCATCACGGCCGAGATTGTCGGAAGCCGCGACTACGACCTGCTGGCCGCGCCGGTAAACGTCGCGTCGCCTGCGACGCGACAAGCAGTTAGAGGCCGGGCGGCGAGCCTGAGGCGAGCCGCCCGCGTGTGATATTCTTAGCGGCTGCTAACGCGGAGAAAGTCTCCAAGTGGGCTCGTGCCCACTTTTTTTATTTGTGGGTATTGGGCCGGCTTCAGGCGGCCCGCGGACGAATGCAGGCGCTGGAGCACATCCGCGCGATTGCTGAGCGTGTCGCGCGGTCGCACGGTCTCGAAGTGTGGGACATCGTGAGCCGCCGGGAACCGCAGGGGCAGGTGGTGCGCGTGTTCATCGACCGGCCGGGGCCGGCGGCCACGCCCGAGGAGAGCGTCAGCATCGAGGATTGCGAGCAGGTGAACCGCGAGATGGGCATCATCCTCGACGTCGAGGACCCGCTGCCCTCCACGTACACGCTCGAGGTTTCGTCGCCTGGACTCGATCGGCCGCTGCGCGGCGAGGACGACTACCGGCGGTTCGCCGGCCGCCTCGCGAAGATCGTGGTGAGCGAGGCGGTGGACAACCAGAAGGCGTTCGAGGGGCGTCTGCGCGGCATCGAGCGGACTGCCGCGGGAGACGCGGTCGTGCTCCTCGAGGGACCGAGGCAACGTATGCACCGGCTGCCGATGCGGCTGATTACGAGGGCTCGGTTAGAGGTGGAGTTTTAGGGCCGACCTGAAGGTCGGCCCCTAAGAGACGTAAGGCCTACGAGACGTAGGGGCGGACCTTCAGGTCCGCCCACCGGAAAATTATGCAAAACCCGTTGATGCAGACGATCGAGGCGCTGGCCAAGGAAAAAGGCATCGAGGCCGACACGATCATCACTGCCATCGAAGACGCGGTCCTCACCGCTTCGCGCAAGTACTACAAGACGAACGAGAACCTGAAGACGCGTTTCAACCAGGAGACCGGCCAGGTCGACCTCTTCGCCATCAAGCACATCGTCCAGGACGTCGAGGACTCGTCGACGCAGATCTCGCTGAAGGAGGCGCAGGACCTCTACGGCGGGGAAGCGGAAGTCGACATGGAGATCGAGTTCCCGAAGCGGACCGACGTGCTCGGGCGCATTGCCGCGCAGACCGCCAAGCAGGTGATCTTCCAGAAGGTGCGCGAGGCGGAGCGCGAGAACATCTTCGCCGAGTACAACCAGCGCATCGGCGAGGTGATCAACAGCACGGTGAAGCGGTTCGAGAGCGGCGACCTCATCGTCGAAATCGGCCGCGTCGAGGCCGTGCTGCCCCGCAAGGAGCAGTCGCGCGCGGAAAGCTATACGCCGGGCGAGCGCATCCGCGCGGTCATCAAGGGCGTCAACCGCAGCGCCAAGGGTCCGCAGATCGTCCTCTCGCGCACGGATCCCGCGCTGCTCATCAAGCTGTTCGAGCAGGAAGTGCCGGAAATCTACGACGGCACCGTGATCATTCGCGGCGCGGTCCGCGAGGCGGGCGACCGCGCCAAGGTCGCCGTCTACTCGCGGGAGCGCGACGTGGACCCGGTCGGCGCATGCGTCGGCATGAAGGGGACGCGCGTCCAGGCGATCATCCGCGAGCTCCGCGGCGAGAAGATCGACATCGTCGAGTGGTCGGATGACGCGATTCTCTTCGTGACCAACGGGCTCAGCCCCGCGAAGGTGCAGCGCGTCTCGATCGTCGACGACAAGGAACGCGTCATGGAGGTCGTCGTCGAGGACAAGCAGCTGTCGCTGGCGATCGGCAAGAAGGGGCAGAACGTCCGGCTGGCAGCGAAGCTGACCGGCTGGCGCATCGACATCAAGAGCGAGGAAGAGAAGCGGAAGGAAGTGGAAGCGCAGTTCGGCGCGCTCGAAGCGGGCGACGCGCAGGCGCAGATGGACGCGCTCTTCCCCGATACGCCGCCGCAGGTCGAACAGGTCGAACAGGAACCGGCGCCGGCGGACGTGTCCGCCGAAGCCGACGAGCGAAGCCAGTCGGCGGAGGCGGAAGCAACCGAGGAGCGCGCGGAAGCAACCGAGGAGAGCGAAGTGGGCGAGGTTGCGGAGGCGGAGAGCCCGGAGGTCGCGGAGTCCGCGGCCCCTGCCGAGGCGGAAAAGTTAGAGAGCTAAGGGTATTTATTTTTGGCAACAGTCCGGATCTACAAGGTCGCCGAGCTTCTCGGTTCCACCAGCCAGGAAGTGCTCGCGCTGCTGAAGCGCGATCACGGCATCGAGCTGAAGAGCGCTTCGAGCACGATCGAAGAGGTCGTCGCCCGCTCGTTCGTCGAGCGCGTGGCGCGGCAGCGCAGCATCTCGCTGCCGGGCGGCGACATGTTCGCCGAGACGCCCGCGCCCCCGAAGGGCGGCGCGAAGAAGACCGCCTCGCCGAAGAAGGCCGAACCGCCGAAGCCGACCGCGCCCGTGCTCGGGCCGCCCCGCCTCGTCAAGACGATCAAGCCGCTGCATCCACTCGCGCCGCAGGAGCCCGTGGAAGAGGCGCCGCCGGAGCCTGTCGTGGCGCCGCCTCTTGCCGCGGCGCCACCGCCCGCGCCCGAAGTCGCGCCGGAGCCGCAGCGCGCCGAGCCGCCGCCGTGGGTCGAGCCGGCGCCGATGCCGGTTGCCGCCGCGCCGTCCGTCGAGGAAGCACCGGTCGCCGCGCCGGCGCCCGAGTCGCCGCGGCCGCACCTGCCGGCGCCGCCCCGCGTCGTTCCTCCGACAATTCGCCTGCGCATCGAGGAGCCTGGCAGGCCCACGCAGCCGGCGCGACCGCTGGCGCCTGCGAAGCGTCCTGCGGTCTCGCAGCCACGCATGGTGCAGCCGCCTGCAGCCACGCCGCCGAAACCGACCCCGGCCGCGGGTGCACGCCCGGGCCCACAGGGTGGACGTCCCGGCGGACCGGGTGCACCGCGTCCGGCGTATCCGCCGCCGCCACGGCCCACGACGCCAAGCATGCTGGGCGGACCTCGTCCGCTGCCGTCGCAGCCGATCCGCACGCAGACGGCGCAGCCACCTCGTCCCGGCATGCCGCAGCGGCCGGGCGCACCACCGCCACGTCCGCCATTCGGCCAGCAGTTCCGCCCGGGGCAACGGCCAGTCACCACCCGCCGCGAGCGTCCGTCCGCGCCCGCGACCTCGGCCCCTGCGCCGCCGCCGCCAGTCACCCGGACGATCACGCTTGCCGAGGGGATGACGGTGAAGGACCTCGCCGACAAGCTCGACGTGCGCGTGAAGGACGTCCTCGCGAAGCTGTTGATGAAGCGCATGATGATGACCATCAACAGCACGATGGACATCGAGGTCGCCAAGGACCTCGCGCGGGAGTTCGGCGCCGAGATCGAGATGCGGAGCTTCGAACAGGAGCTCATCTCCGCGGATCAGGAAGATTCCCGGCCCGAGGATCGCCAGATGCGGGCGCCCGTCGTCACCGTGATGGGCCACGTCGATCACGGCAAGACGTCGCTCCTCGACGCGATCCGCGAGACGAAGGTCGCGGAGCGTGAAGCCGGCGGCATCACGCAGCACATCGGCGCCTACCACGTGGACGTGGGCGAGGGCCGCAGCGTGGTCTTCCTCGACACGCCGGGTCACGAAGCGTTCACGCTGATGCGCGCCCGCGGCGCGAAGGTCACCGACGTCGTCGTGCTCGTCGTCGCGGCCGACGACGGCGTGATGCCGCAGACGCGGGAAGCGATCGATCACGCGAAGGCGGCCAACGTGCCGATCGTCGTGGCGATCAACAAGATCGACAAGCCGGGCGCCAATCCCGACAACGTGAAGCGCGAGCTGGCCGAGCTGAACCT
>DASQAX010000260.1:0-5111 GCA_035635535.1 Vicinamibacterales bacterium
GTGTCCCTGACGCGCTCCGTCAGGCTGCCGAGGTGCCAGATGCCGGCGACGCTGACCGCGGCCACGGCGACGGCGATTGCACCCGCTACCGCGCCGCGGCGGCTGCTTTCGACAACCTCCCATGCGCCGACAATCGCCAGCAACGCCGCCACATCCTGGACGCGGGAGACGATCGGATGACGCAGCACGACCGCCAGGTACATGACGAGCATCGCGAGCGCGGCGGCGACCACGGGTGCGCGCGCTTTCGACGTGACCAGGAGCAACAGGGCGGCCACGGCTGCGAGGTGCGCGACGTAGAAGAGCAGGACGGCTGAATCGTCCTCGCTCCACGCGGCAAACCCCTGTCCGGTGCCCAGGAACGGAAATGGCGGCGGCGCGAGGAAGCGCTGGTGCGCCTCGCCGCGCGCGAACTCCACCGCTTCGTGGAAGTGCTCCGTCAGGCCTTCCGACCACTGCACGAAGACCACGTAGGGCAGCATCACGACGATGACCGCCGCCGCATAGAGGCCGATGGCCCGCGCGCATTCGACGCGATTGTCCCGATGCCGCCACACCAGCGCGGCGCCGCAGCCGGCGGCGGCATAGACGCCGAGGTCGTGGCGCAGCAGCACGGCGGCACCCGTCCAGAGCGCCATCAGCACGAGCGACAGGCGATCCGGCCGGCGCAGGTATCGCTGGATCACCAGCAGCGCGACCGCCGGCACGAGAATCTTCGGGTACGAGTAGAGGCGCGGATAGAGCGCCACTTCGACCAGCGCGGCGCCGATGCCGGCCGCGACGGATCCCGTCATGCCTGTGGCGACGAAGAACGTCGCGGCGGCCGCGAGCGCCAGCATGATGCAGCACGCGACCGCTTCGCTGAACGGGCCCGGCGAGATCATCTGCACGAGCGCCGAGATCAGGTAGGTCAGCGGCATCCCGGGATCGACGAAGTCGCGCCCCGGCAGCTCGCCGAACAGCAGCTGCTGCGCCCACGCGAGGTGCATGTAATGGTCGTTCGGCAGATCGCGGACGTTGATGAGCCGGAAACCGAACGCGAGAACGCCGATCGCCGCGGCGATATGCCAGTTCTCGATCCGCGATCGCCCGGTCGTCGTCATCTGGCGGCTCGATCCACCGGAAGGCGCACCCCATCGCAATCGGGCGCGCGGCTCTCGCCGAGCAGCTCGCGAACGCCGGAATCGCGTCGGACCTCTTCGTAGCATCGCAGGACGCGCATCTCGTTCCCGTCGATCGTCGCGCCGTTGGCCAGCAGCATGCGCAGCGCGTCCGCCCGCTGAGCGCCGACCGCGGCTTCGACGGGCGTGACGGTGACCTCGTAGTCCGACGTCAACAGTCCCGCGCGCACGCGAAACGGCTCGTTCGGGTTCGTCCCGAGGCGGATGAGACGCAGCGCCTCCGCGTTGTTCCGCGTGGCGACGGCTTCCGAGAGCGTGACGTCATCCGCCGGCCAGAGCCCGGCGACCGTCCACCAGGCGCCGAGCACGGCGAGGACGACGCACGGGGCCATGACCGCTCCGACGAGTGCCGTCTGCGCTCGGATCCCGGATCCCGGATCCCGGCCCGCATCTCCGCCGGCTCCAGTCACTCTACCCACCACCGGTCCGCCCACCGCGGCATGAACGACGGGCTGGCGACGCGCCTCACAATCGCTTCGTCGCGGATCCGCTGCGTGACCGCCAGCTCGCGCGGATCCTGCGGCCAGTCGGTGCGCTTGTCCTCGCGCAGCACCTCGACCCAGTCGTTCCTCGTCTTGAACGCCGCGTACCGCAGCACGTAATGGACACCGGCGGCGCGAAACGTCCAGAGCGCCGCGTCGAGCGTCAGCAGCGCGGCAATCGCCACCGACGCGGCCAGCGCGCGGCGCGGCAGCGTCTCGAGGAGCGCGGCGCACGCGATGAAGGCGGCGACCGCGTAACAGAGCCCGCCGGGACTGATGATTTCGTCCTTGATGTACGCCGCCGTCAGGACGGCGTTGACGACCATCACCCCGCTTGCGGCCACGAACACACGATTGCGATCCGACCACGACGCGCGGCCGGCTCGGAGGTGCCTGACGCCGTACCAGACCAGCAGCGCCGTCGTTGCGAGCGAGGACACGAGGTTGATCGCCAGGATCGGGTGCACGACGCCATCCCGCCACGCGATCGCCAGGCTGTAGACGCCCTGCCGCGGCTCCGAGAGCAGCAGCGAGGCGAGCCCGCCCGCGACGTTGTACGCGATCAACCCCAGCGGGTGCGCGCCGAAGCGCTGCGCCAGTTCCTCGGACGAGTAGAAGGTCGCGCCGAAGCCGCTGCCATGGCCGCCGATGCCCGGCGACGCGATGTCGAGCGCGTGCCGCAGGACGAAGTATCCAGCCAGCAGCGCCGTCGTCGTCGCGACGGTGGTGCGGGTGATGCCCCGCAGGCCAGCGGCTGCGCAGCAGATCACCATCACCCACACCATCGCGCCCGATTCGATCACCGACAGCGCCAGCGCGAGGAGCAGGCAGATGAGCGGCGCGAAGAACCATCGCGGCGGGCGCTGCGCGAGCACGAGCACCGCCAGCACGCACACGCCGACCTCCGCGTAGTGGTTGACGGGAAATGCCTCCTGCAGCATGGCGACGAACGTGTGGATGCCGATGAGGATCGGCAAGGCCACGGCGAACGCGACAAGGTCGGTCTGACCGCGCACACGAACGGCGAGCACGAACAGTACGACGAGCAGCACGAGCAGCAGCACGTGCACGCCGCGGAACATGGCGTTGTAGGTCAAGCCGGCCGACATTGCGGCCGCGAGCAGCCACCGGGTCTGCAGAAAGCGCATCGGACGGAACGTCGTTGGCGAGAATCGGATGCTGTCGGCGAGCAGCCGCGACGTCGTCGGGTACTCGGTACTGATGACGATGGCTTCGAGACTGTCAGAGACCTGGATTGGTATACGGAACACGCTGTCGGCAAGCGGAAGCGTAATCAGCACTGACAGCAGCCAGGCGACGGCGCGTGGCTTCATGGCTGTCGAAAGCATGGCCAGCCCCGCGCGACGCATGCGCGTCCCCCGGTCATCCGATGGCGGCGGAAACGATATGGTGCGCCTCCTCGGTCATCGGTGTCTCATACTATCGCGCTTCGCAGGGCAGGTTCGTCTCCCGGTCGATCGTCGACGTGGCAGGCTGACGTGGAAGCAGGATCCGAAGGCCCGTGTCGATCGACGGCACCGCATACTCCTCGAAGCCGTGCTGTCGGATCCACTCATCGATCCCGGGCCAGGAGCGAGCGAACATGTCCGGACGGTCGAGCATGACGATCGCGCCAACCCGCTCGCGGTTCAGGCGCGTAAGCGCGCGCGATACGTCGCGCGCATCGTCGTAGTAGCCCGGAATCCAGGCCGGCAGTCCCGACGCAAACGCGCGATGCGCCAGCACCGGGATCTCGGGGCCGAAACCGCCGACGAGCACGCGTGAGGATGGTTGCGTGCAGCGGCCGAGAAATGCGACGAGAGGCGCGAGGACAGGATCGGGCTGAATCTCTGGTGACTCCGATGCGAGCCGGTGCGTCACGCGTCCGAACTGACGGGTCACGTCCAGCGCGGTCACGTTGGGAGCCGCGTATACGGCCGCAACGAGCACGACCGCTGCCACTGTCAGAGCCGACAGACGCGCGATGATTCGCCGCGGGACAAGACGGCCACAGATCCCCGCAACGAGAACCGACGTTGCGGCGACGACGTCGGGCAACCTCGCGCCCACGACATCGCGGACGAACACGAGGTCCATCAGCAGGACGAGGACGCCGGTCGAGGCGAGCTGCGCGGAGGTCAGCGGCGTCCCTTCCCGTGTCGCAACCAGCAGTCCCACGACCGGGATGGCGAGAAGCCCCAGAGACGCGGCGGTGGGGACGCCCGCCGTGCGACGTCCTTCGGCAACGGTAAAACGCAGCGCGGAGGTGAAGTAGTCGCGCAGGCCTTCCTCGTGTTGCACGTACAGAAGCCACGGCGCCACGAAGAGCAGAACCAGCGCCGAGTACACGACGACGCGCCGCAGCGCGTCGGACGGCGCGGCGCGATGATGGACGATGAGGAGCACGACGTTCGCAGCCGCGACGTACACGATGTAATCGTGCCGCAGAAGAAAGGCGACGGCCGTCCATGCCGCCGGGCCGAGGAGTCGTCGGACGCTGGCACGGTCCGCATACATCCACGCGAGCGACATCGCCACGACGGGCACGATCACCTTGGTGGTGTTGTACAGGCGTGGCCGGACCGCCACGGTGACAAGCGCCGCCAGCAGCCCCGCTGCCTCACTACCGGTGGCGCGTCGCGCGAGGAGGTACGTCACTGCGGAGGTGACGCCGAGAAAAAGCAGGCTCAATACGACGTTGACCAGCAGCGTCGGGCCGAACAGCCACGCGGCGGCCGTCGAAACGAAGTAGGCGAGCGGCTGCCCGGGATCCTCGAAATCGCGCACGGGCCAGTCGCCGTACAGCACCTGGAAGGCGCGCGCGAGCATCACGAAATGGTCGTTCTCGATTGCGCCGGTCGTCAGGTAGCCGAACAGGACCGTCGTGCCGCCGACGATCAGCGGCGCAACCGTCGATGGAAGCCTGCCAGGCACCATCAATCAGCCCCGGCCCGAGGGGCGCCGAAGGCCCCGCGCGCTCGAGGTACCGGCCGCGAATATCGCCTCACACGGCACGGGACCGACGTTGGGTCGACCGCTCCCCAGCACCGCGTACAATGCCGTCGCCGGTGTGGACCGAGGGATGCAGCCGGGTGGAAAACCGGCCGGGGTGATGAGCAACGCACCAGTGGCCGCGCCGGGGCGAATCGTGGCTCGAGACTCATCACGTGAGGCCGCGATGGTACATCACATAGCGGACGGGTCCAGAGCATCTGAACGCGTCAGTACCGGGGTGCGTCGTGGCGGAACCAGCCAGAGAGAAGACGGGCGATCGCGTCATCGCGGAAAACCGCAAGGCTCGCCACGACTATCACATTCTGGATACGTTCGAAGCGGGCGTGGCGCTGCTCGGCACCGAGGTGAAGGCGATTCGGGAGGGACGCGTGAACCTCCGCGACAGCTACGCGCGCGCGCAGGACGGCGAGATCTGGATGATGAACGTGCACGT
>DASQAX010000261.1:0-3870 GCA_035635535.1 Vicinamibacterales bacterium
GTGTTCGCGTGGAAGGGCGAGACGCTCGACGAGTACTGGTGGTGCACGGTCGAAGCGCTCGTGTGGCCCGACGGCTCCGGGCCCACGCTGATCGTCGACGACGGCGGCGACGCGACGCTGTTCGTCCACAAGGCCGCCGAGTTCGAGAAGGCAGGGCAGGTGCCGGCGTTCAATCCCGACCGGGAGCCCGAGGAGTGGGGCGTCATCCTCAACTCGATCTCGCGTGAGCTGAAGTCCAATCCGGGACGCTGGACCAGCCTCGCGAAGGGCATCCGCGGCGTCAGCGAGGAGACCACGACAGGCGTCCATCGTCTCTATCAGATGATGGAAGCGGGCACGCTGCTGTTCCCGGCGATCAACGTCAACGACTCGGTCACCAAGAGCAAGTTCGACAACATCTACGGCTGCCGTCACTCGCTGCCCGACGGCCTCGCGCGCGCGACCGACGTGATGCTCGGCGGCAAGGTGGCCGTCGTGATGGGGTACGGCGAGGTCGGCAAGGGATGCGCGCAGGCGCTGCGGGGGCAGGGGTGCCGCGTGATCGTGACCGAGATCGATCCGATCTGCGCGCTGCAGGCGGCGATGGAAGGCTTCGAGGTCACGACGCTCGAGGACGTCGTCACGACCGCCGACATCTTCATCACGGCGACGGGCAACCTGAACCTCATCACCGTCGGGCACATGCAGCGGATGAAGGACAAGGCGATCGTCGGCAACATCGGCCACTTCGACAACGAGATCGACATGGCCGGCCTGAAGAAGCAGAAGGGGATCCAGCGGATCAACATCAAGCCGCAGTACGACGAGTGGAGGTTCGCGGACGGCCACAGCGTGCTCATCCTCGCGGAGGGCCGGCTCCTGAATCTCGGGTGCGCGACCGGTCATCCAAGCTTCGTGATGTCGGCGTCGTTCACCAACCAGGTGCTCGCGCAGCTCGAGCTCAATGCGAACGCGGAGAAGTACGGCAAGACCGTGACGATGCTGCCGAAGACGCTCGACGAGGAGGTCGCGCGGCTGCATCTCGATCACCTGGGCGTGAAGCTGACGACGCTGACGCCCGAGCAGGCCGATTACATCGGCGTGCCGGAGCAGGGGCCGTACAAGCCGAATCACTACCGGTACTGACGCAGGCGGTGGCAGGGATCCGGGATCGGGGATCGGGGATCAGGGATCAGGGATCAGGGATCAGGGATCAGGGATCAGGGATCAGGGATCGGACGTAGAGGCGGACCTTCAGGTCCGCCTCGAATCATCGCCGTCAGTGCCGCGAGTACAGGCGGATCGTCGCCCCGTGCTCGCTCGACGTGACCGCACCGAGAGCCGCTTCGCCAATCGCCAGGGCGTAGGGGCGCTCTCCGGTGCGGGGCACGACGCGAATCGCCTCGTGCTGCGCCGGCCGAATCAGGATCGGTGCCCGGTCCCACCAGCCGGTCACCCATCCACGTCCCGCGTCGTTGTACACGTACGATCGTCCGCTGACGGTCACCAGTGGCGTCAATCGGCGCGACGCCGCGTCTACGCTGAAGAAGCCCGTCCGGCTGCCGTCGTACGCCGTGCACAAGGTGGCCTCGCCGTTTCCGGACGCGACGGGGCAGTCCACGTCCAGGTGCGATTCGCCAACAGGCGTGGCAGTCGCTCCGAGCGTCCAGAGCCGGTAGGACGCATGGCCGGGCGCGCGCCACCCGACGAGCTCGGCGATCCTGCTGCGTGCGGTCGTCGGCACCACGTAGTCGGTCTCGAGCGCCAGGAGGTTGCTCTGCGAGACCGCCAGCGCCTCGGTATATGAATTCTTGTGCGCGGGCGGTTTCCACCTGGACTCGCGCGTGCGATCGGAGCCGAGTGTCCCCGCGACGCTGACAATATCGTCGTCGTCGTCGCTCCAGCCATACACGCGCCACGCCTTGGAGGCCGCGTCGAACGATACGCGCGCTCCCGGCAAGCCGATGCGACGGGACCACAGGCTGCGCGCGTGCTGTTCGAGGTCCACGAGCCGCACGACGGAGCCGCCTGGCTCGCGCTCGAACACGAGCAAGCGTCCTTCGTCAACGAAGAATGCGGCGTCCGCGTCGAAGTTGGTGAGCGTGGCGCCCGTGGCGCCCGCGTGAATCGTGGTCTGCTCGTCGTCGTCTTCCGAGGCAAGCGCCACGAATCCGCCGGCGGGTGAGATCGACAGCCGGTTCACCTCGAACGGGACGGTGAATTCGGAGATGGCGTCGCCCGTGACGGTTCTCACGTTCAGCGGTTGCCCCGGGGCAAGAAACGGGTCGTCCACGAAGCGATCGAGAAACGTCGTGGACCCCACGACGAGTCCCATGACGCCAGCGGCGATCATGACGACAGATGCCTGGCGCGCCGCCCGACGAGGCGTGAACGCGAGCGCGGCGCCGAGCGCCAGCGCGAACACCGTCGCGGAGGGCCACTCGTTGAATGCGCGATGAAGGTCGATCGTGTTGCGCGCGGACATCGCGATCACGCCCCACGACGCAGCCGCGGCGGCCGCGAGCAGCCACACGAAGACATGCGCGCGCCTCGGCAATCGTTCACCGCGATTGGCCACGTTGACGGCGAGGAACAGGACGCCGGCGGCGAACAGCGCGACAGCCATCCACGGACGCAGGTCGGTCCCCCAGGCGGTGCTCTCGCGAAGCGTGATAGCGGCCGTGCCGATCGATGCGCCGCCGGCCGCGGCGACGAGCGGCAGCCCGGGCATGATGGCGGCGAGCACGGCGATCAGCGCCGTCGGCCACGGATGGAGCGAGAGCGACGTCGTGACCGCCGTGAAGGCGATCAGCCGCGGCAGCAGGAGCGACACCGCGGGCGGCGCCGCGGCCGCGCCGAGGTGGCCGTCCACGATATCGAGCGTGGCCTGCGCGCGGGGCACGTCGCCGCCATCGAGCGTGAGCTCCCATCGGCGATCCGCCGCGTCGAGCGCGACGAGCCGCGGCAACTTCGCCGATTTCGCGTCCACGCGAATCATCGTCAGCCGACCGTAGGGGATCGTGTGGCTTGCCGTCCCATGTTCGCTCCACACCAGGCGGTCGTCGTGAAACGTGACCGATGACCCATCCGCGCCCGCGAAGGTGGCAGACTCGCCAAGTCTCGCCGGCGCGGTGCCGGCGGCGGCATGAATGGCCTGGATGCGGCGCGCGAGGCTCGGATGTGTCGCGTGCCGCTCCAGCTCGGCGTCCCACCGGCGCGCGATGCGGCCGACCGCGTGAATCTTGACGAGCGCGCGGGCGAGCGCCTCGGGGTTGCCGGACAGCGCCAGCGCGCGCAGGTCGCTTGCCGTCTCGTTCGCCTGCCGGTCCTTCGCGCGCAGCACCATCACGGTGACGAGCACGAGCTGCCACAGCGACATCAACGCCCACAGCGCGTGGGGCAGCATGATCCGCGACAGCGGCGAGAGCACCGCGCCCGTGACGATCAGGGCGTACGTGATGGTATTCAGCCTTTGCAGGCGGCGTGGCGTGTAGTGCTCGAGATGCGCAAGCTCGTGGCCGAGCACCGCAACCGTCTCTTCGACATCAAGCCTCTCCAGCAGCGTGCTGGTGACGACAACCGCCGGCCGGCTCGTCGAAGGCACTGCGACGGCGTTCATGAACGTGCCGCCGCGGAGGTCCACCTGCTCCAGCGCGACGCGCGGCAGCGCGCACGCGCCGACCATCTGTTCGAACCGTGCCACGACCGCCGGGTCTTCGACGGGCCGCGCGCGCAGCAGCCTGCCGAACACGAACCCGTACGAATGGTTGAAGGCGATGAGGATGCTGCCCAGCGCGCCCGCCACGAGCCAGTCGCGTGTGCCGGCCATGCTCACGAGCCACGGCAGCATGCTCAGCAGAATCCAGAACCCGAAGGCGGCCGCCACGAGGC
>DASQAX010000262.1:0-7587 GCA_035635535.1 Vicinamibacterales bacterium
CCTCGAACCAGCGAACCTCGAACCACCGAACCTCGAACCACCGAACCTCGAACCACCGAACCTCGAACCGGCGAACCTCGAACCGGCGAACCTCGAACCACCGAACCTCGAACCACCGCGTTCCAGTCGACTTGCCGGCACGCTCGTCCATCGCCTGCTCCAGCGGGTCGGTTTCAGCGCACTTCCCGGCGACGCCGTTCGCGCTCTCGCATCGCGGCTCGTGCGTCCCGACGAAATCGACGATCTCGACGGCCTCGAGGCGCTGCTCGACGCCGCGGCCGCTTCGTATGCAGCGATCTGCGCCAGCGAGGAGGTACGGGAGCTCTATTCGGCGGGCCGCCGGCTGCACGACGTGCCGTTCACGACGACCGTCGAGGGGCGAGTCCTGCGCGGAACCGTGGATTGCCTCGTCGAGACCGCTCCTGACAGGCTGACGCTGCTCGAATTCAGGACCGGGCGCGAACGTCCCGAGCACCGGACGCAGGGCGACCTTTATCTGCAGGCCATGCGGCAGGCGTTCCCCGGAGCCTCGATCGACGCCCGCGTGATTCACGCATTCGACGATTTCGCGAGGATTTAGTGGGAAAAACCGCGAATTCCAGCTCGACTAGGGCTGAATCGTCACTTTCTGCGTTGCGCCTGCAGATCCCATCTCCTACAATCAGTTCCAGGAGCGTTCGTATTGGCGATTAATGAGGAGACCCGGGTGGTCCTGACGTGTCCGAGTTGCGGGAATGACCAGAACTTCCTGGTCAAGACGCTGCAGATGCACGTGGTCCATTTCGACGAAGCGCGCGTGGAAGTGTCCGAGGAAGGACGTCCCGCGGTTCTGGAAGTACTGTGCGATGAGTGCGAGACCGCGCTCAGCATCGACGAGATCGACGAGGGCCTGCGTAAAGAGCTGTTGCTGACGCTCGGCGCGCGCTGACCGGCGCCGCCTTCACGTTTTCTCAGCCCGCCTGTTCATCGGCTTCCTCGAAGTAGTCGCATTCAGGACAGACCCATTCACGGAATTTCCCGGTCCTGGTCTGTGTCGAGCCGGGAACGCGATCGGTCACTTCGCGTTCGCGCAGCTTCATGGGCTCGCCGCACATCGGGCATTCCTTTGCGACCATTGACTTCTCCCTGGACGATCCCTATCGTAACAGCAGTTCATGGAGAGGCACGCCTTCGGCGGCTTCGGCGGACCTGCGATCGCGGTGCGTGGCAGCGATGAGATTCGCCACGATCGGCGGTGGTTTGCCGACGAGGTCGTTGTCGACTTCCCGTCGGTGGCGCCTGCCGTCGAACGGATACGCAGCGCGTTCGTCGCCGAGGAGCACGCGAAGACGCTGACGGCCGCGCTCGAGATTTCGACGCGCGAGGCGACGCAGGGCGCGACGGTGCCGCTCGACGTTCCCGTGCGCTGCACGTGCCGCGCGTGTGGCGGCCGCGGCGAGACCTGGGCCCAGCCGTGCGGCTGCTGCGCCGGCAGCGGCATCGAGCTGCTCCACCACCAGGTGCACATCAGCGTGCCCGCGGGCATCGAGGACGGCGCCTGCTTCCATTTCTCGATTTCACCGAGACACGACCTCTCCACGCGCATCGAGCTCCGCGTGCTCGTCAGCCCGCCTCCACGCGGTTAGTGGCGGTGGAGCGGCACGTAGACATCCTCGCCATCCTCTGTACGCTCTGGGGCGCGCTGGCCATGCTTGTCGGCGTCTCCCTGCTGCTGCTGTCGGCGGGCGCGCTCGCGATCCTCTTCGGCCCGGACGGCTCAGCCGTCGGCTTTGCCGCGGGTGTAACGGCGACCGCGTTCGCGGTGATGGGTGCGGTCGCGCTGGTCTGGGGTGGAGCGCACGTCGGCGCCAGCGTGCTCCTCCGGCGGCGGCAGCCGGCCGGCCGCGTGCTGACGCTCGGCCTGGCGGTGGTCAACCTGCTCGTCCTTCCCTTCGGCACCGCGCTCGGCGCGTATGCGCTCTGGATTCTGTTGACCAACGAAGGGCGCCGACTCTTCGAACCGGTTGCCGTCGTGTAAGGCGGCCTCAACTAAAATAAACAGATGGCCGTATCCCCCGACCGCGACGCCGTGCTCGACGCCCTGCGCGTCGTCAACGACCCCGACCTGCGCCGGGACATCGTCTCGCTCGGCTTCATCAAGGACCTGTCGATCACGGACGGCCACGTCTCCTTCGCGATCGAGCTGACGACGCCCGCCTGCCCGGTGAAGGACCAGCTGCGCGAGCAGGCGACCGCCGCCGTCCGCGCGTTGCCGGGCGTCACGGCCGTCGACATCCGCATGACCGCCAACGTCCGCTCGGTATCCGCGCCGGAGATGGGCCGGCCTCCGCTGCCGGGCGTGAAGAACATCATCGCGGTCGGTGCGGGCAAGGGCGGCGTCGGCAAGACGACGGTCGCCGTGAACCTGGCGCTGGCACTCGCGCGCTGCGGCGGGCGCGTCGGCATCCTGGACGGCGACATCTACGGTCCGAACGTCCCGATCATGCTCGGATTGTCGGCCACGCAGCTGACGACCGACGGCAAGCAGATCGTTCCGGCCGAGAAGCACGGGCTGCAGGTCGTCTCGATGGGCTTCCTCACCTCGGACGACGCGCCGGTCATCTGGCGCGGGCCGATGCTGCACGGCGCCATCCAGCAGTTCTTCCGCGAGGTGGCGTGGAAAGATCTCGACTACCTGATCGTCGACATGCCGCCGGGCACCGGTGACGTCGCGCTCAGCCTGAGCCAGACCGTGCCCGTGGTCGGATCGATCGTCGTGACGACGCCGCAGAAGGTGTCGCTCGCCGACACCCTGCGCGCCATCCGCATGTATCAGAAGCTGAACATCACGCCGATGGGGCTCGTGGAGAACATGAGCTACTATGCGTGCCCGAACTGCCATCACGAGGCGGACATCTTCGGCCACGGCGGCGGCGAAGCGCTCGCCGAGCAGCTCCAGGTGCCGTTCCTCGGCCGGCTGCCCATCTATCAGCCGATTCGCGAGGGAAGCGATACGGGCGTGCCGATCGTGTTGAGCGAGCCCGGGTCGGCCGCGGGTCGCGCGATCATGCAGGTCGCGGAACGCGCCGCGGCGCAGGTGTCGATCCTCGCGCACAAGGCCGCCGAAGCCAACAAGGGCAAGATTCCGCTGATTCCCGTTCGCTGAACGCCGGTGTCAACCGCCATCGAGCTGCCGCACGCCAAACGCACCCTCGCGAACGGCCTCGACGTCGTCGTCCACGAGGACCGGCGAGTGCCCATCGTCGCCGTCAATCTCTGGTACCACGTCGGGTCGAAGAACGAGCGCACGGGCCGCACGGGTTTCGCGCACCTGTTCGAGCACCTGATGTTCGAGGGCTCCGAGCATCACGACGGCAGCTTCTTCAAGCCGCTGCAGGAGGCGGGCGCGCTGCTCAACGGATCTACGAACACCGACCGGACCAATTACTGGGAGGTGGTGCCGACCTCCGCGCTGGAGCTCGCCCTCTGGATGGAATCGGACCGCATGGGCTATTTGCTGCCGGCGCTGACGCGCGAGCGGTTCGAGACGCAGCGCGACGTCGTGCTCAACGAGCGGCGGCAGAACTACGAGAACCGCCCGTATGGCATGGCGCTGATGGCGTTGAGCGAGGCGCTGTTTCCGCCGCACCACCCGTATCACTGGCTGACGATCGGCGCGGTGGAGGACCTCCGCGCGATGGAGTTCGAGGAGGTGCGCGCGTTCTTCCGCACCTACTATCACCCGGCGAACGCGTCGCTGGCGCTGGCGGGGGACATCGACGCCGACGAGGCGTTTGCGCTCGCGGACAAGTACTTCGGCGACATTCCGTCCGGCGACAAGCCGCGGCCCGTCGAAGCCGACGCGTCGGTGCCGCGCGAAGTGCGCATCGTCCTCGAGGACCGGGTCGAGCTGCCGCGCGTCTACATGGCGTGGCATTCGCCGGCGATGTTCGCCGACGGCGACGCGGAAGCCGATCTGTTCGCCGACCTGCTCGCCAACGGGAAGACCTCGCGTCTCTATCGCACGCTCGTCTACGACAAGCGGATTGCGCTGGACGTCTCCGCGTACCAGCATTCGCGTGAGCTCAGCAGCTTCTTCCTGCTGGCGGCGACCGCGGCGCCGGGCCAGTCGCTGACCGACATCACGGCGGTCGTCGACCAACGCATCCAGCATCTCGCGGACGAGGGTCCGGTCGACGAGGAGATGGAGCGTGGGCTGGCGCAGGCCGAGGCGCACTTCATGTACCGGCTGCAGACGGTCGGCGGTTTCGGTGGCAAGTCCGACCAGCTGAACGCGTACAACGTCTTCAGGGGCAATCCCGATTTCTTCGCCGGCGATCTCGAACGCTACCGCTCGGCGACGCGCCAATCGGTTCGCGACGCCGCCCGGACGTATCTCGCGTTCGACCGGCGCGTCCTTCTCAGCATCGTCCCGCGCGGCCAGGCGGCGCTCGCGCTGCCGGGCTCCGAGCCGGTCACCGTCTCCTGATGGCCGTCGACCGCTCGCGCCCGCCTTCGCCCGGTCCGGATCCGCAGTTTCATTTCCCGCAGATCGCGCGCCACACGCTCCGCAACGGGCTGAAGGTGCGGACGGTCGAGCACCCGGGGGTGCCGGTCGTCACGGCCGCCATGCAGATCGACGGCGGCCTCGGCGCGGATCCGCCGGGCCGCGAAGGGCTCGCGTCGATGACCGCGGACATGGTGGACGAAGGGACCGGTTCGCTTTCGGCCATCGACGTCTCCGACGCGCTCGCGCGACTCGGCGCGGAGTACGACGTGGAGGTCGGCGCGGACATCACGATGTTCACGCTGACGACGCTCACGCGGTTCGCGGGGCGCGGCGCGGCGCTGCTGTCGGACATGCTGACCGCGCCGTCGATGCGCGCGTCGGACTTCGAGCGCATCCGGCAGCTGCGCCTCGATCGGCTGCGGCAGCTCAAGGACCTTCCACCGGCGGTGGCGGAGCGCGCGTTTCTCCGGCTGCTCTACGCGTCGCATCCCTACGGACATCTCGCCATCGGCAGCGACGCGTCGCTGCGGGAGCTCACGCTGGACGAGGTGGTCCGGTTTCACGAGGCGACGTTCGTCCCGCGCCGCGCGACGCTGGTGATGGTGGGCGCGCTGCCGCACGCCGACCTGCTCGCCATCGCCGGCGACGCGTTCGGACGGTGGAACGGCGAGGGCGGCACGAGCGACGCGCCAGCGGCGGCCGCCGATGTCGCGCCGTCGGCAGCTTCGGGGGGACGGCTGGCGCTGGTCCCGCGCGAGGGCGCGGCGCAGTCCGAGCTCCGCATCGGCCACCTCTCGGCGCGCCGCGACACGCCCGACTACGCGCCACTGCTCGTCATGAACGCGATTCTCGGCGGACAGTTCATCAGCCGGATCAACCTGAAGCTGCGCGAAGAGAAGGCGTTCACCTACGGCGTGCGCACCGGGTTCGACTGGCGCCGGGGGCTCGGCCCGTTCTCGGTGCAGACGAGCGTCCACACCGCGGCGACCGCCGAATCGATCGCCGATACGCTGCACGAGATCTCCGCGCTGCGCGGCGACCGCCCGGCGACGCCGCAGGAGATGTCGCTGGCGCAGGCGTCGCTGACGCGCGGGTATCCGAGGAACTTCGAGACCACGCAGCAGGTGGCGCGGTCGGTGTCGCAGTTGGCGGTGTTCGACCTGCCGGATTCGTATTTCCAGGAGTTCGTCCCGAAGGTCAACGCCGTGACCGCCGGCGAGGTGACGCGCGTCGCGCGGACCTATCTCGACCCCTCCCGCGCCATCGCGCTCGTCGTCGGCGATCGCAAGGCGACCGAGCAGTCGCTCGACGCGCTCGGCCTCGGCGAATTACACGTGCTGCCGCCGGGTTAGTCGTTGGCCGTTGGCCGTTGGCCGTTGGCCGTTGGCCGTTGGTCGTTGGTCGTTGATCGTTAACCGTTGCCGTTAACCGTTGGCCGTTCGCGGTTCTTCAGCTCCATTCCTCGTCAGCGGGTTGAAGCGATTCAATCAGGCCGTTCAGCATCTTGCCCACATCATCGACACGACCAGACACCGTCTTGTGCTCCGCCGAACTGATATAGGTAAGCCGACGTGCGATCTCCAGCTGAACGTCAACCTCGCCGTGCGAACCAAATGCGATATCGAGGTGATGCAGGTGAGCCTTGCGGCGCCCGCGACGGCCGCCTTCCCCGATATTCGAAGGGATGGAAACGGCCGCTCTTCGAATCTGCGCCGTCAGTCCGAAACGCTCATCGGTGGGAAAGCGTCGCGACAGGCGATAGACATCCTCGACGAGGAGCATCGACTCCTGCCACACCCGGAGGCCACGGAATGAACGATCGTTTGGCATGCGTGGCTTGGTATCAATCGACGTGCCGATCGATTTCGCCAAGGATTTTCGGAATCAATCGAGGTTGCGTCCCGCAACGGGAACCTGCTACCCGCGAATTCACAAGCGACCAACGGCCAACGGCGAACGTCGACGGCGAACGGCGAACGGCGAACGGCGAACGGCGAACGGCCAACGGCCAACGACAGACCGGCGTTACAGATTCCATCGCAGGAATCGAATCAGCACGTAGGCATCGAGATAGCTGAAGGGCGCGACGCCGCTGCTGTAATGGCCGCACGGCAGCACCGCGACCTCGTGCGGCAGCTTCCGTTTCGCGAACTCGTCGACCAGCACGCGCGAGAGGTCCACCGGAAACGTCAGGTCGTACCGCGCGTAGACGAGCAGCGTGCGCGTATCGCGAACGCGATCGAGGTACGACCAGGGGTTGATCGGCCGCCACAGCTCGCGCAGCTCGTCGAGCGTGACGTTGCCGTCGAGCGACTCGCGCACATGACGTGTCGAGAGGCCGCGCCACACCACGTCGGCGAACCAGGGCGACACGTGGTTGAGCGCCTGCGCGCGGATGCGCGGCTCGTGCGCCGCCGTGAGCAGCGCGAGACACGAGCCGAGGCTGGTGCCGAGAATGCCGATGCGCTCGTAGCCCTGCAGCGCCAGCCACGCCACCGCGCGGCGCGCGTCCATGACCGCCTGCCGGCAGACCTGCACCGTCCTCGCGATGTTCGCGCTGACGATGTAGTCGGCACGCGTCAGCTCCGGCGGCATCCGCGCGTCGTGGTACGGAAGCGACAGGCGCAGCGCCGACACGCCGGACCGCGCGAGCAGACGCGAGAGCCCGATGTGGCCATCGGCGTCGGAATTCCATTGAGGAAGCACGACCACTGCTGGCCCCCGCTTGTCGGGCTTGCCCCGCCGAAGCGTCGCAAAGCCAGCGTTCCTCGGCCGAAGCGACGCGGAGGCGGGGAACCAGCGGGCGAGGACCGCGTTGTTCTCGGGGTGCGGCGTCGTCAGCGCGCTCGGAAAGCGAAGCTCGCCGCGCGCCGCATCGAAGTCGTAGTCGGTCGTGGGCGGCGTCGCGAAAAACGCGCTCGTGTCGCCCATGATGCCGTCGATCCAATTGTGGAGGGCGGGTCCTTTTGGACCCGCCAAATCATCCCGGATCCACTCCTCTCCCCATTCAAACGGCCGGACGACGCGATCCCTGGTGGCCGAGGCGAGCCGCTGCTCCCAGCGGTGAAAGAAACGGCTCAGCATCCCTCGACTCGCTG
>DASQAX010000263.1:0-6959 GCA_035635535.1 Vicinamibacterales bacterium
GAGCATCGTCTGCACGGGTCGCCATTTGCCGAAGATCAGCGCCGCCAGCGCGATGTAGCCGCGCCCCGCGGTCATGTTGCGCGTGAACAGCGACGACTGGCCGATCGACAGGTACGCGCCGCCCACGCCGGCCAGCACGCCCGACAGGACGACGCCGGCGTAGCGGATCCGGTTGACGCGAATGCCTGCCGCGTCCGCGGCCTCGGGGTTTTCGCCGACGGCTCTCAGGCGCAGGCCGAACGGCGTGCGGTACAAGACATACGAGGTAAGGCCGACCACAAAGAGCGCGAGGAAGGAGACGATCGACACGTCGGTCAGCACTCGCCATTGCGGCGCGATTGGCAGGAGCCGCGACAGTGTCGGCAGCAGCTCGTCCTGCGGGATCTGCGGCGTCGAGCCGGACGAGAGAAACAGCGCCCCGCTCAGCACGGCCGGCAGCCCGAGGAAGAGCATGTTGATGCCGGTTCCGGCGACCACTTCGTTCGCCTTGAAGCGAATACAGACCACCGCGAGCAGCAGCGCAAAGAACGCCGCCGCGATCATCGCCGCGCCGACGCCGGCCCACGGGCTGCGGGTGTAGAACGTGACCGCCGCCGCCGTGAAGGCGCCCGCGAGCATCAGCCCTTCGAGCGCGATGTTGATGACGCCGGATCTCTCGGAGTACAAACCGCCAATCGCCGCCCACACGAGCGGCGTTGACAGTCGGATCGTGGAGAAGACGAGCGAGAGCGTCAGGATCGATCGCATCAGCCCCTGCCCCCTCTCCTGAACGCCGCCTCCGCCGCCACGAACAGAATGACGAGCGCCTGGAGGATGAGGACGATGTCCTTGGACACCAGCCGCGTGAACGCGTCAACGGGCACGCCGCCGCGCTGCAGCACCGCGAAGAGCAGCGCCGCCACGACCACGCCGAAGGGGTGATTGCGTCCCAGCAGCGCGACCGCAATGCCGGTGAAGCCGTAGTTGTCCGAGAAACCGTCGTAGTAGCGGTACCGGTACCCGAGCACCTCGTTGATGCCGACCATCCCCGCCAGCGCGCCGGAGATCGCCATCGTCAGCACGACTTCCTTCCGGATGGACACGCCCCCATATTCGGCGGCCGCGGGGCTCTGCCCCGTCGCGCGAATCTCGTAGCCCCACTTCGTCTTCCACAGCAGCACGTACACGAGCCAGCACGAGAGCAGCGCGAGGAGAAACGCGATGTTCAGCGGGATGCGCGCCGGCAGTCCCGGGATGAAGGCGCCCAGCCGTGGAATGTGCGCGCCGCTGCCGATGGGCGTGGTCTCCATGATCGGATCGCCGGGCATGCGGTAGTGGTATTGCGTCAGGTAGCCGACCAGCGCGACCGCCACGAAGTTCAGCATGATCGTGTTGATCACTTCGTGCGAGCCGAACCGGGCTTTCAGGAGGCCGGGTATCGCCCCCCACACCGCGCCGGCGGCGATGGCGGCGACGCAGCACAGCGGCACCAGCACGACTGCCGGGAGGTTCGCGAACGTGATCCCGATCCAGGCCGTCGCGAACGCCGCGACGTAGAGCTGCCCTTCCGCGCCGATGTTCAGCAGGCCGCCGCGGAGCGCGACCGCGACGGCCAGACCGGTGAAGATCAACGGCGTCGCGAAGAACAGCGTGTAGCCGATGCCGTCGGGCCACGAGAAGGCGCTGCCAAGCAGGAGGCGATACGTCTCGACGGGGCTGTCGCCGACGAGCGCGACGATCAGCGCGCCGGCGAGAAACGCGCACAGGACGGCCATCGCCGGAAAGAGCAGGTCGCGAAGAACCTTCACGCCCGACCGCCCGTCATCAGCAGGCCGATCTCCTCATGGGTCGCGCGCGACGGATCGACTTCGCCGGCGACTCGCCCGTTGTGCAGGACGAGGAGGCGGTCGGCAAGGGCGGTGACCTCCTCGAGCTCGGCCGACACGAGCAACACGGCGCAGCCGGAATCGCGCAGCGCCACGATCTTCCGGTGGATGAACTCGATGGCGCCGATGTCGACGCCGCGTGTCGGCTGCGAGATGAGCAGCAGGGCCGGCGGCAGCTCGAACTCGCGCCCGATGATCAGCTTCTGCTGATTGCCGCCCGAGAGCGCGCGTGCCGGCAGCGACGCGTTCGGCGGCCGGACGTCGAACTCGCGGATGACGAGATCCGCGCGGCGCTGAATCGCCGCCTGGTCGAGCAGCACGCCGCCGACGCCCGAGACCGCCGGCGCGCGGTAGTGCACGCCGAGAATCGCGTTCTCCGACAGGCTGAAGTCGAGCAGCAGGCCGCGGCGGTGGCGATCTTCGGGGACGTGCGCGATGCCCGCCTCGCGCCGCCGCCGCGCATCCAGTTCACGGATGTCGCGGCCGCCAAGGGACATCGACCCCGACACCTGAGACCCGGGCAGCAGGCCGGCCAGCGCTTCGATCAGCTCCGTCTGGCCGTTGCCCTCCACGCCGGCAACGCCGACGATTTCTCCCGCTCGAACCTCGAACGACACCTTGTCGAGCCGCCTGGCGCCGTCGCGCGCGGTAATCGACAAATCGCGCACAGCCAGCACCGTCGCACCGGGCTGTGCGGCCGGCTTGTCGACGCGCAGCAGCACGTCGCGTCCGACCATCAGCCGCGCCAGCGCCGCCGCGTCCGTCTCGCTCGTCTTCACCTGGCCGACGACGCGCCCGTCGCGCATCACGGTGACGTTGTCCGAGATCGCGAGCACCTCCGAGAGCTTGTGCGTGATGATGATGACGGTCTTCCCCTGGCCGCGCATCCGGCGCAGGATGGCGAAGAACTCGTCTACTTCCTGCGGCGTGAGCACCGCCGTCGGCTCGTCGAGGATCAGCAGCCCGGCGCGCCGGTAGAGCGCCTTCAGCAGCTCGACGCGCTGCTGCTGGCCGACCGAGAGGTCCTCCACGACCGCATCGGGATCGACGGCCAGCCTGAACTCCTCCGACAGGGCGCGGATGCCGGCAGCGGCCTTCCTGAGGTCGAGCGACATCGCGGAGCCCGGCTCGGCGCCGAGCACGATGTTCTCCGTCACCGTCATGGGACGCACCAGCATGAAGTGCTGGTGCACCATGCCGATGCCGAGCGCGATGGCGTCGCGCGGCGCACGGATGTCGCGCGCCTGGTCGTCGACGAGGATCTCGCCGCTGTCGGCGGTGTAAAAGCCATACGCGATGCGCATGGCCGTCGACTTGCCGGCGCCGTTCTCGCCGACAATCGCGTGAATCGTGCCCGGGGGAATCGTGATGTCGAGGTGATCGTTGGCCAGCACGGCGCCGAAGCGCTTGGTGATGCCGCGCAGCTCGAGTTTCATTGCGCCATCGCGTCGGTCACCTTGATCTGGCCGGAGATGATCTTCTTCCGCGCCTCTTCCGCCGCGGCAATCGCGTCGGGCGAGACGAGGTCGCGGTTGTACTGATCCATCACGTAGCCGACGCCCTCGCTCTCGAGCCCGAACACGTGGAACCCGCCGGTGAACTTCCCGTCGACGACCTCCTTGACGATGTCGTACACGGCGTTGTCGACGCGCTTGATCATGCTGGTCAGGACGTATCCCGGCTTCACGGCGTTCTGGTTCGAATCGACGCCGATGACGTAGTGCGTCGCGCGGCCGTTCTGCATGCCGGCCTGCTCGACGGCATCGAACGCGCCGAGCCCCGAGTTGCCGGCCGCCGCGAAGATGACGTCGGCGCCCTTGTCCATCTGCGCCAGCGAGAGCTCCTTGCCCTTGCCCGGATTGTTCCAGGCGGCGTCGGTGACGCCGACGTAGTTCTGGATGACCTGCACGCGCGGGTTCACCGCCTTCGCGCCCTCTTCGTAGCCCTTCTCGAAGCGGCGGATCAGCGGGATGTCCATGCCGCCGACGAATCCGACGGTGCCGCTGCGCGACGTCTTCGCGGCGATCATCCCGACCAGGTACGACCCCTCGTGCTCCTTGAAGAGCAGGCCGGCCACGTTCGGCATCGGCGTCTTCCCGTCGTCCTGGAGGACCACGCCGTCGATGATCGCGAAACGGATGCCGGGGTAGTCGCGCGCGACGACCTGCATGATGGGCGCCTGGGTGAAGCCGACGCCGATGACGAGGTCGTACCCGCGCTCGGCGAACGCGCGCATGGCGGGCTCGATCGAGTTCGGCGTGCCCGGCTCGACGTCGCGCAGCACGATGCCGAGCGCCGGCTTGCCGCACGTCGTCTTCCCGTCGGGCAGCGTCCCCGTTTCCGCGCACTTGACGCCCGCCCACGCCGCGGCGTTGAACGAGCGGTCGTCCTTGCCGCCGATGTCGAACACGATGCCGACGTGCACCTTCGACGTGTCGTCCCCGGCGTATTGCGCGCGGCGGCACGCGGGCGCCGCGGCCAGCACGCACGCGATCAACAGGCAGAGTGTCCTGGGAGCCTCGCTGGTGTGTCGCGTCATCGCACGTCTCCCAGGATGACCGGCCGTGCCTGCGGGGCTTCGTCGCCAATGACGATCGCGTCGCTGCACAGGGCGAGCGCCGCGTTGACCCCGCGTCCGTTCCGGTGATGGATGTCGATGAGCGGCTGTCCCCGTTCGACGCGCTCGCCCGGCTTGGCGAGCATCCAGACGCCGACGGCGTGGTCGATCGGTTCGCCCACCTTCGTTCGTCCCGCGCCGAGCAGGTTCGTCGCGAGCCCGATCGCTTCGGCCTGCATGCGCGTGATGTACCCGTCGCGCGGCGCGACGCACTGTTCCCGCCCCTTGACCGACGGCAGCAGCGACGGGTCGTCGACGACGGCGCGCGCGCCGCCCTGCCGCTCGATCATGCGTCCGAAGGTCTCGAGCGCCTTGCCCGAGGAGAGCGCGCCTTCGACGCGGCACAGCGCGTCGCCTTCGTTCGACTCGCGGCCGGCGAGCATGAGCGCGCGCGCGGCGAAGCGCTTCACGACGGCCGTGAGATCCTCCGGCCCCTGTCCCTTGAGCGTCTCGATGCACTCGCGCACTTCGATGGCGTTGCCGACGGCGCGCCCGAGCGGCGTCTCCATGCCGGTGATGAACGCCTCGGTGCGCACGCCCGCGCGCTTGCCGATGGCGACCATCGAGGCCGCAAGCTCCCGCGCGTCCGACTCGTGCTTCATGAACGCGCCGTCGCCGCACTTGACGTCGAGCACCACGACGTCACTCCCTTCCGCGAGCTTCTTGCTCATCACCGAGGCCGAGATGAGCGGGATGCTGCCGATGGTCGCGGTGACGTCGCGGAGCGCGTACAGCTTCTTGTCGGCGGGCGCCAGCGACGCCGTCTGCCCGATGATGCTGGTGCCGACGTCCCTGAGCACGGCCTTGAATTCCTCGATCCCGAGATCGACGCGGTAGCCCGGGATCGACTCGAGCTTGTCGAGCGTGCCGCCCGTGTGGCCCAGCCCGCGTCCCGACATCTTCGGCATGATGACGCCGCACGCCGCCGCGAGCGGCGCGAGCACGATCGAGACCTTGTCGCCGACGCCGCCCGTGCTGTGCTTGCCGACCTTCACGCCGGGGATGTCCGACAGGTCCACCCGGTTGCCCGAGTTGACCATCGAGTCGGTCAGCCACGACGTCTCGTCGATCGTCATGCCGCGGAGCACGATGGCCATCAGCAGTGCCGAGGCCTGGTAGTCGGGCAGCGTCCCGCGGCTGACCCCGTTGACGAAGAACTCGATCTCCTCCCGCGACAGCGTGCCGCCGTCACGCTTTTTTGCGATTACGTCAACGGCGCGCATGAAGACGGCATTTTATTCAATAATCGTACTCGGTCAGATGACTCAGGCGATCCTGTCTCCGGAGCTGACGCGTCAATCGATTGCGCTGGCCCGTGCGCTTTCCACCGCGGCGCGAAACTGGACCCTTTACCCGCCCGAGCATCCAACCGTGTCGGCGTCGGTCAAGCGTCTGGCCGAGACAATCAGCCAGACGGTCGCGGGCGCCGCCTTCACCTTCGGCGTCACGCCGGAGACGCTGCTGGTCGCCGGCTATCCGCTCCCTGACGACCAGGCCGTCACCGAAACGGCCCGGCTCCTCCACGATCACGACCTCCTGCAGGTCACCTTTCTCGGCGACCCGGAACCCTCAGCGCTTCATGCGCTCCTGGCGCTGCTGTCGCGCAACACCGAGGAGCTGCGCGCGTCGGGCGGGCCGGCGAAAGCGTGGGACGCGGCGCCGCACACCTCCATCGCCATCGACCAGATCGACTACGAAAAGATCCTCGAGGACCGCGACATCGAGCACGACGTCGAACGGCGCGACGACATCTGGCGCTCGGTCGTCAACGCCATCGTCGAGGGACAGACCACGTTCGATTCGGTGCAGCAGCAGCGGCTGCTCGACATCGCGGGAAACGCCTTCGAGATCAAGGAGCTGGCGGCGGCGGTCTCCGCGCCGAAGTGCAACATCGACGGCTCGCCGATGATCACCACGCAGGCGGCCATCGTGCTCGCGACCTTCCGTCACCTCGCCAGCATCGTCACGGTCATGGACCCGGAGAAGCTGCCCCAGATGATGCGGAACGTCGCCGCGGCGACGACGTCTCTGGACCCTCACGTCGTGATGCAGATCATGCAGACCGACGAGGGGATGCAGGAGACGCCGATCGTCACCAGGCTCGCGCAGTCGTTCGACGACGAGAAGGTGGCGGAGCTGCTGGCGACCGCCCTGTCGAAGGACGGCAAGGCGACGGCGCGCCTCGCGCGCATCTTCGACACCATCGCGCCCGACGCGGAGCGCAAGCAGCGCGTGCTGCGCATGACGAGGACCCTGCTCAGCGAGCACGACTTCGGACGGAGCAGCCAGTTCAAGGCCGTCTGGAACTCGATGGAAGAGCTGCTGCTCACCTACGACGAGTCGCCCTACGTGTCGCAGGCGTACCAGACGTCGCTCGAAGGGGCCGTCGGCCGCAGCGAGATGTTCGCCTCCCGCGATTTGCCGCCGGAGCTGCCCGAGTGGGTCGAATCGCTCCAGCAGGACAACGTCCGATCGCT
>DASQAX010000264.1:0-7547 GCA_035635535.1 Vicinamibacterales bacterium
CCAGCGGCCGTACCAGGGGCTGCTGGTGATCCTGCTGATGTTCAACAGCTCCGATCTCAAGAACTCGAACAACACGTTGTACCAGGTGACGCGGGCCGGCCGCACCATCGACTGGTATGTCGTGCGCGACCTCGGCGACGCGCTTGGAAAGACCGGGCGCTTCGCGCCGAAGCGCAACAACCTCGACATCTTCGCGGGCACGAAGTTCATCACCGGCGTCAGCGATGGCTTCGCCCAGTTCGGTGACTACCGCGGGCTGCACGGCGAGCTGGTGCACCGGCGCATCACGCCCGCGGACGTGGCGTGGGCCAGCGCGCTCCTCGGGGGCCTGAGCGACCGGCAGTGGCAGGACGCGTTCCGCGCGGGCGGCTACGCGCCGGATGTCGCCAGGCAGTTCATCTCGATCCTTCGCGGACGTGTCGCCGAAGCGCAGCGCATCGGCAGCGCCGGCGTCGCGACCACTCGATGAGCGGGTGAGGAGATGCGCCGAGCGGTCGTCATTCTCGCCGTCCTGCTCTCCGCGGGGGGCTTCGCCCCCGCGGCGCAGAACCCCGCGCTCCAGGGACCTGTCCCGAGCCGGGTCGAGGGGCCTGCCCCGAGCCGGGTCGAGGGACTACCTGCCCGCTCCGACTCGCTGAAGTTCGCGGTCATCGGCGACAACGGCAACGGCGACAAGACCGAATACGACGTCGGACAGCAGATGGCCGCGGCGCGCGCGAAGTTTCCCTTCGACATGGTGCTGATGCTCGGCGACAACATGTACGGGCGACAGGACCCGCAGGACTTCGTCACCAAGTTCGAGCGCCCGTACGCGGCGCTCCTGCAGGCCGGCGTGCTGTTCTACGCGTCGCTCGGCAACCACGACAACCAGAACAACCGCTTCTACAAGGGCTTCAACATGGGCGGGGAGCGCTACTTCTCCTACGTGAAGAAGAACGTCCGCTTCTTCGTCCTCGACAGCAACGTGCTCGACCCGCAGCAGCGCTCGTGGCTGGACGAGGCGCTGGGCCGCGCGCGCGAGGACTGGAAGATCTGCTACTTCCACCATCCGCTGTACTCGGACGCCGGCCGTCACGGGTCCGACGTGTCGCTCCGCGTCACGCTCGAGCCGCTGCTCGTCAAGCACGGCGTCAACGTCGTGTTCTCGGGGCACGACCACATCTACGAGCGAATCAAGCCGCAGAAGGGCATTGCGTACTTCGTCGCCGGCTCGGGCGGCGAGCTGCGGCGGGGCGACACGCACCCGTCGGGAATGACGGCCGCCTACTTCGACCAGGACAACGCCTTCATGCTGGTCGAAGTGGCCGGCGACGAGCTGTTCTTCGAAGCGATCGCGCGCTCGGGGACGACCGTCGACTCCGGCGTGATCCGCCGCCAGGGCAACCAGACGAGGGACACGCAATGAGAAGCCACGTGGCCGCCGCGCATCACGTCGCGCTGCACCGTCACCACCATCGGCAGCACGCGATGCACGCCGTTCACCGCCCGGTGAACCGGTTCCTCGGCCTGCCGCTGGGGGTGGCGATCGCCCTCGTGTGGGCCAACACCGTGCCCGAGCCGTACTTCCGCCTGGCCCAGTCGCTCTCGTTCGGGGTGAACGACATCGGCATGGCGCTGTTTGTCGGCCTCATCATGCAGGAGATCGTCGAGGCGACGATGGAGGGGGGCGCGCTGCATTCATGGCGGCGATGGACGCTGCCGCTCATCGCCGCGGCCGGCGGCATCGCCGGGAGCGCCGGCACGTACCTGGCCTACGTGAACGGCCGCTACGAGGCGATCCTCTCGACGGGCTGGCCGATTGCCTGCGCCATCGACGTCGCGGCGGCCTATTACGTGCTCAAGGCGATCATGCCCCGCAGCGGCATCCTTCCGTTCGTGCTGCTGCTCGGCATCGCCACGGATCTTTTCGGCATGCTGATCGTCGCCGTCTGGCGTCCGGCGGTCGCCGCGCCGGAAGGCGGCGCGGCGCTCCTCCTGGTCGCGCTCGGCCTGGCCGGCGCGATGAGGACGCTGAAGGTCCGCGCGTTCTGGCCGTACCTCGCCATCTGCGGCCCGTTGTCGTGGCTGGCGTTCTTCAGGGACGGCCTGCATCCCGCCTTCGCGCTGGTGCCGATCGTGCCGTTCCTGCCGCACGAGCCGCGGAAGCTCGATCTGCTGGCCGACCCGCCCGACGACGACGCGGTTCACCACTTCGAGCACGAGTGGAACACGCTCGTGCAGGTGGTCCTCTTCCTGTTCGGCCTCGTCAACGGCGGCGTCATCCTGAAGGGATACGACACCGGCACGTGGGCCCTGATGCTGGCGGCGCTCGTCGGTCGCCCGGCGGGCATCCTGGCGGCCATCGGACTGGCCCTGGCGGCCGGATGGCACCTGCCGGGGCGGATTGGCTGGCGGCAGCTCGTCGTCGCCGCGTACGCGGCGTCGACGGGGTTTACTTTCGCGCTCTTCTTCGCCAGCGGGATCCTCTACACGGGTCCGCTGCTGGCGCAGTTGACGATTGGTGCGCTCGCGACGGCCGTGGGGCCGCTGCTGGCAATCGGGATCGCCCGTCTCGCAGGCGTGGGCCGGTTCTCGCGGGCATCGTGAGGAGGCCCGTTGCGTGGCATTCCGTCTGAAGAAAGGGGCGCCGGTGGCTACCGAGGTCCGGCGCATCGTGCTGCGGCAGCTCGAGGTCGCCGTCTCCGAGCTGCACACCGTCGGCGATCCGCAGAGTGACGAAGCGGTCCACGACGCACGGCGGCGGGTCAAGAAGATACGGGCCATCATTCGCCTCGTCCGGCCCGTGCTCGACAAGGCCTACCGGTCGGTGGATGACGACCTGCGGACCGTGGCGCACATGCTCGCGCCTGTCGCCGACGGCCGCGGCATCATCGAGACGCTCGACGAGCTCGCACGCCGCTATGGGAAGGCGCTCCCGCCGCGGACGATAGAGGCCGCCCGGAAGGGCGTCATCCGGCACGGGGCGCGCGCGGATCGCGACGCGGCCGAGCGCGGCATCCTCGAGGTCGCCGCCGGCACGCTGCGCAGCGAGCGCAAGCGCATCAAGCACTGGCACATGAGCGCCCAGGGCTTCCGCGCCATCGGGCCGGGCCTCGAGGAGAGCTACCGCCGGGCGCGCCGGATGATGATCGTCGCCTGGTCGAGGCCGAAGCCGTCGCATTTCCACACCTGGCGGCGCTACGTCAAGGATCACTGGTTTCACGTGCGGCTGCTCGAAGGCCGGTGCGGCTATCACCTGGTCGGCTACGAGCGGCGCATCGAGGCGCTCGACGGCGTCCTCGGGGAGTATCACAACGTGATCCTCCTGCGCGACGTGCTCGTCACCGACGTCGATCTGCCGCGTGAGGAGACCGCGCGCTGCCTGCGCGTCGTCGCCCGGTATCAACGGCTGCTGCGGCGCCACGCCGAACTGCTCGGCGTCCGCATCTACACGGAGCGGCCCCGCCGGTTCGTGCGGCGCATCCGGCGCCTCTGGCAGCAGCAGACCGATGGGCCGTCCGCTGGGCATCCGCGGGCGCCGCATCAGCAGGAGTGATCATCATGCGCGTCCTTCATCCACTGACCATCGCGGCACTGATCCTCGGCGGCTCCCATGCGCACGCCGCCGACATGCGGGCATCCACGCTGACGATGCACGTGCACAGGAAGGGGCTGTTTTCGAACGGGGCCGACTACGCCATCGTGGCGCCCGTCGTGAGCAGCCTGGTGGATGTCGAGCACCGGAACGTGGACATCCTCGTGCACACGGGCGGCGTCACGTTTTCGGATCCGGAGGTGTCCGCGCGGGTCCGCCGCGACGTCGAGGAGGCGCTGCGCGGCCCGCGCGTGCTCGACGTGGCGTCCTATCCCGAGATGCACTTCACCGCCGGAGAGCTCACCGAGGCAGCGCCGGGCCAGTACCGCGCGGCCGGCACGCTGGAGCTCCATGGCGTCGCGCAGCAGCTGGTCTTCGACTTCGACGGCACGCCCGAGCACTATCACGGCCGCGCGACCGTGCACGCGAGCGACTTCGGGATCCCTCCTCTCAGCTTCGCGGGCGGTCTCGTGCGCATCAAGGACGACATCGTCATCGAATTCGATCTGTTCGGACCCACGACCGCGGAGTCGATCGAATCGACCGAATCGACCGAGCCCGCCATCGATCACGATCCGCAGTAACGCGGATCACGACGCATTGTTGGCGTGCGCCACGGCGCCGCGTGCGCGCGCGATCGATTGCACGGCGTAACACCAGCGCCACTGCGCGGATAGGTGAAATCACTTCATGGAACTGCACGTCCGGGCGTGCCGCTTGCAAGCTCGTGCGGCGCCGGGCGAGACGGCGGGGTGATCGGTCATGGCCACCGAGGGGGAGCACACCGCCGTCGAGCCCGACATCGTGATCAGGAGCAGTGAGATGACGATCGGATGTCAATGGGTGGCGCAAACGCTTCGGTGGGCCGCCTGCGCGGTACGCGGCCATGAAACGCTCCTGCAGTTCGGCGATCACCGGATGTCGCTGCGGTGCATCGCCTGCGGCCACGAGACGACGGGATGGACCATCGGCGAGCCGCCTCCGCGCGCGCCCGCCACACCGCCTCCCGCCCACGCACGCATCGAGACACGCCATGCCGCCTGACCGACCGCTCGTCCTTCTCGTTGACAACTACACCGACAACCGCGAGATGTACGCCGAGTACCTCCGGACGCTCGGGTTTCGCGTCATCGCCTGCTCCGACGCCGAAGCGTCGCTCGGCCTGGCGCGCATGTGCATCCCCGACATCATCCTCCTCGAGCTGCGGATGAACCGGATGAACGGCGTCGAGGTGCTCGCGCAGCTGCAGAAAGAGCCCACGCTCGCGCACGTGCCGGTGGTCGCGCTGACCGCGTCGGTGCTGTCGTACGAGCGCGCCATCGCGATGGCCGCCGGCTTTACCGAGCTGCTGCCGAAGCCCTGTTTTCCCGAGGACCTCGCCAAGGCCATCGTGCGAATCATCACCGCCGCCGAGCGGCATGCGCGCACGGAAGGCGACGCTCACAGTCGACTGAGAGCCGGCCAGCGCGCTGAGAGTCGGCGCCCGGCGACGGCGCCATCGCACCCGGTCGCCCTCACCTCGCAATCGCCACGCTGACAACGGGTTCCGGCGCGCCGTTGACGGCGCGGCCGCCCCGGGCGCGCCGCGTGCACGATGGGCCACGGCATGCTGGCCCGGCTCTACCTGACGCACCGCTACCTCGCATGGCTCGTCGTCACCTTGCTCGTGCCCATCCCGGCGCGTGCACAGGACGGCGGGACAGCGCCGGCCGGCACTGAGGCTGCGCCGACGGACGCCGTGGCGGCGCCAGCCAATGCGGGCGGCCCGGCGGCGGCTCCGGCTGCCCAGGGAGAGGGTGAGACCGAGCGGCCGACATGGGGCGCGCTCGACGTCACCGGTTCGGGCTTTCTCCTGGGCCGCACGGAGTTCGGCGAGATGACGCTGAGCGGCTACGCGGTCATCCGCTACATCAACCAGCTGCCGGCGACCCAGACCTTCGTCGATCACCTCGGAAACACGAACGTCATCGACCCTCGCAACGACATCCAGTTTCACCGCGCGATGCTCCATTTCCGCGGCTGGCTGTTCAACCCGAAGATCCGCTACCAGATCACGGTGTGGAGCGTGCTCTCGACCAACCAGACGACGCTCTACGGCTGGACAGGCTATCAGTTCCACAAGAAGTTCAACGCGTACGCGGGCATCAACACGATCGGCGGCAGCCGATCGGTGATGGGGTCGCACCCGTTCTGGCTCGCCAACGATCGGGTGCTCGCCGACGAGTTCTTCCGTCCCGGCTTCACCGGCACCGCGTGGGTGAACGGGGAGCTCGCGCCCGGCTTCTGGTACCAGGTTGCCGCGGGCAACAGCCTCAGCCAGCTTGGCTTCACGGCCAAGCAGTTGACGCGCGACATCGCGACCGGTGCCACCGTCTGGTGGATGCCGACGACGAAGGAGTTCGGGCCCAACGGTTCGTTCGACGACTGGGAGCACCACGAGAAGGTCGCCACGCGGTTCGGCGTGTCCGCGTATCGGAGCCGTGAGAACCGCTTCAATCAGAACTCGAATCCCGGCGCCGACAATTACCAGGTCAAGCTGGCCGACAGCCTGCTGCTCTTCAGCACCGGTTCGGTCGCGCCGGGCGTCACCGTCAACTTCGCGAACGTCCGCGGCGTGTCCACCGATGCGGGGCTGAAGTATCGCGGCATCTTCCTGCAGACCGAGATCTACAACCGCTGGCTGTACGACTTCGACGCCGACGGTCCGGTGCCGGTCGGCTCCATTCACGACAGCGGCTTCTACGCGCAGGGCGCGTTCTATCCAATCCGGAAGAAACTCGAGCTCTACGGCGCGACGTCGTGGATCTACGGCGACAAGGGCGCCGGGTTCGGCACCAGCCACGAGTACATCCAGGGCTTGAACTACTACCCGGCCAACACCAGGAACATCCGGTTCAACACGCAGGTGATCGAAGTCGATCGGTCGCCGCAGAGCAGCCTGTTCGGCTTCTATGTCGGCGGGCAGAAGGGAACGACCGTGTCGTCGGCGTTCTCCTTCGCCTTCTGACGAACGGCCAGTCGACATGATGACGCGCCACCTCGCACGGATGCTTCTCGCGTTGGCCTGCAGCGTGACGCTCGCCGCCGCGCCGCCGACGCAGTACGTCGTCAACGACTCGCACCTGCACCTGACCAACTACGTCCAGGAAGGGACCGACATCCACGCGTTCCTGAAACTGATGGGCAACAAGGTGGGACGCGTGGCGCTCTTCGGCATTCCGTTGCAGCAGCAGTGGTCGTACGGCAACACGGGCACGTTCGCGCCGACCTACTACCTGCAGACGGACGCGCCGCTCTACTACTACTCGTTCACCGACGCGTCCATCGCGATGGCGTACCGGTCGTTGTCGCCCTCCGAGCGCGCGCGCTTCGATCCGATGATCACCGGCTTCAACCCGGCGGACATGTACGCGGCCGATCACATCCGCCGCGTGCTGATGACGTTCCCAGGGGTCTTCTCCGGGATCGGCGAGTTCACCATCCACAAGGAGTTCGTCTCCGCGAAGATTGCCGGCGAGACCGCGAGCCTCACCAACCCCGCGCTCGATCGGATTCTCGACTTCGCCGCCGAAGCGGGCCTCGTCGTCATCCTTCACAACGACGCCGACGTCCCGTTCCCGAAGCCGGGCCAGGAGCCGTATCAGCTGGTTCAGCTGCGCGATCTCTTCCTGCGCCACCCGCAGACGACGATCATCTGGGCGCATGCGGGGCTGGGTCGCGTCGTGCGGCCCGTCGCCCACCAGCTCGACATCGTCGAGCGCCTGATCTCGAATCCGGCGCTCTCGCACGTCTACATCGATCTCTCCTGGAGCGAGACGGCGAAGTACGTCATCGCAACCCCCGAGACGGTCGAGGCAACCGCGGCGGCGATCAACCGGCACCCGGATCGATTTCTCTTCGGCACCGACGAGGTCGCGCCGACCGATCAGGCGCGGTACCTCGCCGTCTACGACACGTACACGCCGCTGTTTGC
>DASQAX010000265.1:0-1785 GCA_035635535.1 Vicinamibacterales bacterium
GGCGCCCTCGACACGGAGCACCACGGTCATCGACAGGAAGACGATGCCGTACGGGCCGATGATCAGCATCGCGGCGATGATGGGCGGCAACGGCGGAATCGACAGCTTGACGGCCCACGCCACCGCCGCACCAGCCGCCGCCGCGGTCCACAACTTCACGACGTAGCTGGCCGGCAGGCCCGTCGTACCGACGCGCGCGTTCAGCGTCCGGCGAAGCAGCAGCATCTCCACCCATCCCGCGATGCCCGCGGACGCCGTGAGGCCGGCCGCGCCCCACGCCTGCGGAACACCGAGCAGGCGCGGCAACGGAATCGCGAACAGGTAGCCGAGCACGGTCGTCAGCACGACGCGGACGATGGCGAACCGCAGCGGCGTGCGTGTGTCGCGGAGCGCGTAATACGAAGACGAGTACAGGCGGCCGAGCGTCGAGGCGAGCAGGCCCACCGCCGACCCGGCAAGGATGCCCCAGACATACAGCGCGTCCTCGTGGCGGAATCGCCCCGTCTGGAGCAGCGCCGCGACGAGCACGTCGCCGAGCGCGAGAAACGCCATCGCGGACGGCACGACGAAGAACGCGATGCGCTGCAGGCCGGCATCGAGCCGCCGCCGCAGCATCTCGTGGCCCCGGGCATCCGCGCCCGCCTCGCCCGACATCGTCGGCAGCTCCGCGGCCGCCACCGACATGCCAAAGAGGCTGACGGGCAGCGTGTAGAGCAGCTGGGCGTTCGCGATGCCCGTGACCGCGCCCGTCGGCAGCAGGCTCGCCAGCAGCGCGTCGATGTACGCGCTCACCTGGACGACGCCGCGGCTGATGAACACAGGCACGAAGTTGCGCGAGACGATGCGCACCTGCTCGGACGCGAGGTCGACGGCAAAGCGGAGGTCGGGCGCCACGCGCAGGACGGCCGGGACCTGCACCGCGAACTGCACGAAGCTGCCGATCACCGAGCCCCAGGCGAGCAGCACCGCGAGCCGCGGCAGCGAGGACGAGGCGCCGAAGATCACCAGCGTCGCAATCATCGCGGCGTTCCACGTCACGGGCGCGGCATAGGAGAGCAGGAATCGCTGGTGGCTGTTCAGGACGCCGAGGCACCAGGCGGACAGCACGAGCAGACCCGCGCCGGGAAAGAGGATGCGAACGAGCTGGATCGTCAGCTCGCGCTTGTCGCCGGTGAAGCCGGGCGCGATGGCGGCGATGAGCAGCGGCGTCGCCAGGACGCCGGCCAGCACCAGCACCGAGACGAGGAGCGCGAGCAGCGTGCCGACGGCGCCGGCGACCCGGTCCGCGTCCCGCCGCTCGCCGCGCGCGACCAGCGCCGCGTACACCGGGATGAACGACGCGGAGAGCGCGCCCTCGCCGAACAGGTTCTGAAGGAAGTTCGGGATGCGGAACGCCGCGTTGAACGCGTCCGCGGCGTCCGATTCGAGGCCGAAGTAGTGCGCGAAGACCTGGAGGCGGACGAGGCCCGCGAGCCGGCTGAGGAGGATGCCGGCCGCGACGAACATCGCGCCGCCGCCACCGCGGCGGTTCGGTGGTTCGGTGGTTCGATGGTTCGCGGGTTCGGCGGTTCGCGGGTTCGGCGGTTCGCCGGTTCGCGGGTTCGGAGGTTCGCTGGTTCGCTGTTTCAGAGGCTCGCAGCCGTCAGTTGGTCGAGCAGGAGCCCGGTCCGCGCGGGTCGCCGCAATGGCCGCACGCGCCGGGACTGTTCATCTCCCGCGGGCTCCCGTTGGCATGTGCCGCAAAGACCGACTGGCGCCTCTCCAAGGCCGTGCCGTGACATGACG
>DASQAX010000266.1:0-7603 GCA_035635535.1 Vicinamibacterales bacterium
GACATGTTCAAGGCGGCGGAAGGGCGCTGGGGGTCTCGCGAAGCGGAGATCACCGCCGTCGAGATGATCGGCCTCAGCGGCCAGCCGGCGCACCTGTTCCAATCCGGCGAGCGCGTCGACATCCGCCTTCACGTCCGCGCCAACCAGCGCCTGAGCGACTTCGCCTTCGGCGTCGGCATCTTCAACGCCGAGGGTGTCTGCTGCTACGGCACGAACACGCTGATCGACGGAGGCGTCGCGGGCGAGCTGGCGGGCGAAGGGCTCGTCGTGTTCGAGATCGATGGCCTGAATCTCGTCGAGGGTACGTACAAGCTCGACGTCGCCGTCCACCGGCAGGACGGCGTGCCGTACGACTATCACCGGCTGCTCTACACGTTCAGGGTCAAGTCGCCGCGGAAGGAAGCCGGCATCTTTCGCCCGCCGCACCGGTGGTCGTTCTCCGGCGGCATCCGGATGTCGGGGCTGTGACCATCGACGAGGCGGCGAGCTTCGCCGCCGGCATCCGGGCGCGGGACGGCAAGGTGGTGTTTACCAACGGTGTCTTCGACCTGCTGCATCCGGGCCACGTCCGCTATCTGCAGGATGCCCGGCGGCTCGGCGACGCGCTGATCGTCGGGTTGAACTCCGACCGGTCCGTTCGCGCGAACAAGGGCTCCGAGCGGCCGATCACGCCCGAAGCCGAACGCGCGGAGATCCTGCTCGCGCTCGAATGCGTCGACGCCGTCGCGATCTTCGACGAAGACACCCCTGCCGGCATCATCCGGCGCATCCAGCCCGATGTCCTCGTCAAGGGCGCCGACTGGGGGCCCGGCAACATCGTCGGCCGCGACACCGTCGAGGCGCAGGGCGGACGGGTCGTCCGCATGGAGCTTTCGCCCGGGTACTCGACGACAGAACTGATCCGGAGGGTGAAGGGCGGTTCCTGAAGTTTCCGCCGCATGTGACAATGGAAGTTCCGACGTGCCCACCCCGGCGAGCAGCTGCGGGGCGGGCGGTCCGCATGTACACGCGATGACGACGGCGACATCTCTCACGCTGCGCGCGCTGTTCAGCCGCGCGGCATCCAAGGCATCACTCGATCGGCCCGCACAGGTGATTGCGGGGCTGACGCCGGCCGCAAAGGCACTTGCCGCGACGGTCGCGGCCCGCACGGCGACCGGCGTCACGCTGCTCGTCGTGCCGTCCGACAAGGACGTCGATCAGATGACCGCCGACGCGCGGTTCCTCTACGCCGCGCTCGAGGGTGCGTCTCAGTCGGATGTCGAGCGGGCGGTGCTTCCGCTGCCGTCCCTCCAGGTCGATCCGTACCGCGGGATGACGCCGCACTTTCGCGTGTCCGCCGCCCGGGCGCGTGCGCTGTACGGCGCGGCGAGCGGCACGACGCGCCTGATCGTCGCCTCGGCCGCGGCCCTGCTGCCGCGCGTGAGCGGACCGGAACGGCTGCTCAGCGCCTCGCTCGACATCCGATCGGGCACGGAGATCGATCCGCAGAATCTCGCGGACCTGCTCGTCGACGCGGGGTTCACCCGCGAGGATCCCGTCGAGGAGCACGGCTCGTTCGCCGTCCGCGGCGGCATCGTGGACATCTTTCCGGCGGGCGACAGCGAACCCGTGCGGCTGGAGTTCGTCGGCGACATGGTCGAGTCGCTGCGGCGATTCGACCCGGCGACGCAGCGCTCGACGGGCGCCACCGATCAGCTGCTCATCGTGCCCGTCCGCGAGCGCTTCGACGCAGAAGACGATTCGATTCCGCTCTTCGATTTTCTCTCGACGCGCGGGCTCCACGTCCTGGTCTCGGAGGAGGAACAGGTCACGGAGCAGGCGCGGAAGGTTCGCGATCAGCTGGGATCGAGCTACGAGGACGCGGCGGCGCGCGGCCACGTCGTCGCGATGCCGCCGACGCAGGCGTACGTCGCGTGGGAGGATCTCGAACCGCGCCTCGGTGCCGCACGGCGACTCGAGGAGCTTGGCGTCGACGAAGGCGGACCTGAAGGTCCGCCTCTACGTCCGAATGTAGAGGCCGACCTTCAGGTCGGCCTTCGAACGCGCCACATCCGTTGCCAGCCTGCGATGGAGTTCCGCGGCCGCGTCACCGACTGGATCGCCGACGTCCGCCAGGCACGCGAGCGTGGCGACTCCATTCTCTTCGTCGCCGAAAGCCAGGGGCGCGCCGAGCGCACGGTCGAAATCCTGCATGAATACGACATCATCGCCGTCGCCGTCGAGCGCGCCGAGGATGCGTACACGGCCCCCGTTCTGGTCGCCGTTGGAACGCTGTCGCGCGGATTCCGGCTCGCCGACGCGGCGCTGCAGATCTACGCCGAGACCGACGTCTTCGAGGAAGAGCGCCACGCGCCCGAGAAGCGGCGCAACCTCGCGAAGACGTTCCTCTCGGACCTCCGCGACCTGAAGGTCGGCGATCTCGTCGTCCACGTCGATCACGGCATCGGCGAGTTCGTCGGCCTCAAGCAGCTGGGCGTCCGCGGGAGCGCCGAGGGGGCGCACGAGTTTCTCGAGCTCAGGTACCACGGCGACGACAAGCTGTTCGTGCCGGTCGAACGCCTCGATCTGATTCAGAAGTACACCGGCGGCACCCGGCCGGCGCTCGATCGGCTCGGCGGCACGACGTGGGAGAAGGCCAAGACGCGCGTCAAGAAAGCGATGCGCGACATGGCCGAGGAGCTGCTGAAGCTGTACGCGCAGCGCAAGGCGGTGCCCGGCCACGCCTTCTCGGCCGACATGCACTGGCAGGAGGAGTTCGAGGCGGCGTTCCCGTACGACCTCACCGTGGACCAGGCCTCCGCCATCGCCGACATCAAGAAGGACATGGAAACGCCGTCGCCGATGGACCGGCTGCTGTGCGGCGACGTCGGCTACGGCAAGACGGAAGTCGCCATGCGCGCCGCGTTCAAGGCGGTGATGGACGGCAAGCAGGTGGCGGTCCTCGCGCCGACGACGGTGCTGGCGTTTCAGCACCTGAAGACGCTGCGCGATCGATTCGCCGGCTTCCCCCTGACGATCGACATGGTCAGCCGCTTCCGCACGAAGCAGGAGATCAAGGCGACTCTCGACGGCGTCGCGTCCGGCAAGGTGGACATCATCGTCGGGACGCACCGCCTCCTGTCCAAGGACGTGCTGTTCAAGGACCTCGGCCTGCTGGTCGTGGACGAGGAACAGCGCTTCGGCGTCGCGCACAAGGAGCGCATCAAGCAGATGCGGAAGCGCGTGGACGTCCTGACGATGACGGCGACGCCGATTCCGAGGACGCTGAACATGTCGCTCGTCGGCATCCGCGACATGTCGATCATCGAAACGCCGCCGAAGGATCGCCTGTCGATTCAGACCAACGTCGTGAAGTTCGACGCGCCGGTCATCGAGCGCGCGGTCCGGAACGAGCTGGCGCGCGGCGGCCAGATCTACTTCGTGCACAACCGCGTCGAATCGATCTTCTCGATCGGCAATCTCCTGCAGCGCCTCGTGCCGGAAGCGCGCATCGTCATCGGCCACGGGCAGATGGGCGAGGACGAGCTCGAGCGTGCGATGCTCGGCTTCGTCGAGCGGCAGTACGACGTCCTGCTCGCCACGACGATCGTCGAGAACGGTCTCGACATCCCGAACGCGAACACCATCATCATCAACCGCGCCGATCGCTACGGCCTCTCGCAGCTCTATCAGCTGCGCGGCCGCGTCGGCCGGTCGGATCGGCCCGCGTACGCGTACCTGCTCATTCCGCCGCAGGAATCGCTCTCGCCCGTGGCGCGCAAGCGGCTCGCGGCGATCAAGGAATTCAGCGATCTCGGCAGCGGATTCCGCGTGGCGGCGCTCGACCTCGAGATTCGCGGCGCGGGCAACCTGCTCGGCGGCGAGCAGAGCGGCCACATCGATGCCGTCGGCTTCGAGATGTACATGAAGCTGCTCGAGGAGACCGTTCGCGAGCTGAAGGGCGAGGACATCGAGGACGACGTGCGGGCGACGGTGAACCTCGGGGTCGACTTGAAGATCGACGACGGGTACATCCCCGACATGAACCAGCGGTTGATGGTCTACCGCAAGGTGGCGGCGACCCGGACCGAGAAGGAGCTCGCGGCGACGCTCGACGAGGTCGCGGACCGGTACGGGCCGCCGACCGACGCGGTCCTGAATCTGGCCGAATATGGACGCATTCGCGTCATGGCGGACCGGCTTGGCGTCGACACCATCGACCGCGAGGGGCGGCTCGTCGTCATAAAGTTCAGGCCGCAGGCGAAGGTCGATCCCGTCAGGCTGGTGAAGGTCGTCCACGAGTGGCCAGGGGCCGTGCTGGTCCCGCCAGTGTCATTGAAAGTGGACTTGGATGCGCGCCCGGGCGGACCTGAAGGTCCGCCCCTACGGTCCCAACCTGATGGACGTAGGGGCCGACCTTCAGGTCGGCCCAGGGAGACGTCCTGGTGGACGGCCCGCGCGACGACCGGCGAGGTCACCACGGGGTTTACCAAGGAGGAGATCCTGCGGAAACCCAAGCAGAACCCGCGCGCGGAGGGCGGCATCTTCGCGCGCCTCGAAGAACTGCTCTCGGCGCTCGCTCCGGGTTAAAATGTTGAATTCCAAGGAATTGCACATGTTGAAACGAATCGCGCTCGCCGCGGTCCTCCTCACCGCCCCGCTCCAGGCGGAAGTCATCGAACAGGTCCTCGTGAAGGTGAACGGCGACATCGTCACCAAGAGCGACTTCGAGCGGATGCAGGTGGACTTCCTGCGTCAGCGTCCCGAGCTTCAGAACGTCACCCCGGAGAGCCCCGAGCTGCAGAAGGCCGTCGCCGAGAGCACGCCGCAGCTGATCCTCAACGCGGTCGACGAGCTCCTGCTCGTCCAGCGCGGGCGCGAGCTCGGCTACGTGATGAGCGACGACCAGTTCAAGAGCGTGCTCGACAACATCAAGAAGGACAACAACATCGACACCGACGAGAAGTTCAACGAGGCGCTGAGGCAGGAGGGGATGACGCTGGCCGACCTGCGGCGGCAGCTCGAGAAGAACATGATCGAGACGCGCGTCCAGCAGAACGAAGTCATCGCGAAGATCAGCGTCACCGAGGACGAGGCCCACGCGTACTACGACGCGCACAAGAACGAGTTCACGACGCCGTCCGAGCTGATGCTGCGCGAGATCCTGATCGCCGTCCCGGCGACCGACCGCGGCGTCAACGTCGCCCAGGACGATGCGGCGAAGGCGAAGGCCGAGGACGTGCGTCACCGCCTGCTGGCGGGCGAGCCGTTCGCGCGCCTCGCCGGCGAGGTCTCCGACGCGCCCTCCAAGGCGAGCGGCGGGCTGATCGGTCCCGTCAAGAGCGACGAGCTCGCGCCGGCGCTGCAGACGATGCTCGACAAGACCAAGGTCGGCGACGTCTCGGAGGTGATTCGCACGCAGCGCGGGTACCAGCTGCTGGCGCTCGAATCGCGGACCGAGCAGAAGGTGAAGACGTTCGACGAGGCCCGACAGGACATCAGCGACAGGATCGCCGAGGAGAAACGGCGCGCCGAGACGCAGAAGTACGTCGAGAAGCTGCGCGCGGCGGCGTCGATCACCTGGCACAACGACGAGCTGAAGAAGGCCTACGAGCAGGCGCTGGCCCAGCGGCAGAAGGCGCTCGAGGCCGAGCAGGCGGCGCCCGCCAAAAGCTGATTCCGCATGGATCACGACTCGCCGATCGCTCCCGGCGCCAACGGCATCGTGCCCGCGTCGAACGAAGAGGTCCGCTGGTACGCGCTGTGGACCCGGTCCCGACACGAGCAGGTCGTCAGGGAGCAGCTCGAACAGAAGCAGGTCGAGACGTTCCTTCCGACGGTCACGCGATGGAGCCGATGGAAGGACCGCAAGAAGAAGATCGACTGGCCGCTCTTTCCCGGCTACTGCTTCGCGCGGTTCAACGCGCGCGAGCGTCTGCCCATCCTGAAATGCACCGGCGTGGTGAACATCATCTCCTTCGAGGGTGAGCCCGCGCCGATCCCCGAGCACGAGATCGACGGGATCCGGACGCTGATCGACAGCGAGCTGGCCTACGATCCCTGCCCGATGATTCGCGAGGGGATGATGGTGGAGGTCGCCCACGGACCGCTGAAGGGGGTCATCGGCCGCCTGATTCGGAAGGGCGCGCACGCGCGGCTCGTGCTCTCGGTCGATCTGATAGGACAGGCGGTCAGCGTCGAAGTGGACGCGGCTGACGTCCGCCCCTACTGATGAAAATCGGCGCCATCGAGCTCGCCTCGCCGTTTGTCGTCGCGCCGATGGCCGGCATGACAGACTCCGCGTTTCGCCGGCTCGTCAAGCGCCACGGCGGCTGCGGCCTCGTCGTCACCGAGATGGTGTCGTCGGAGGGGCTGGTCCGCGGCATCGATCGCACGCTGGAGTACGCGGAGTACACCGAGGAAGAACGGCCCGTCTCCATCCAGATCTTCGGCGGCGACCCGCAGAAGATGGCTGCCGCCGCGCAAATCGTCGAGGGGATGGGCGCGGACATCATCGACGTGAACATGGGCTGCCCCGTCCCCAAGATCGCGAAGCACAACGCCGGCTGCAGCCTGATGCGCGAGCCCGAGCACGCGGCGACCGTGATCAACGCCATGGCGAAGGCCGTGAAGATTCCGGTCACGGTGAAGATGCGCGCCGGCTGGAACGATCGTTCGCGCAACGCGCCGGACCTGGCGCGGCGGGTACAGGACGCCGGGGCCGCCGCGGTGACGATTCACGGCCGTACCGCGGAGCAGTCCTACGCCGGGTCCGCCGATTGGGAACTGGTGTCGAGCGTCGCGCGCGATCTCGCGATCCCGGTGCTCGGCAGCGGCGATTGCGTGGAGCCGGCCCAGATCATCGACCGTCTCCGTTGCGGCGTGAGCGGGGTGCTCGTCGGCCGCGGCGTGCTGCGGAACCCGTGGATTCTCGCGCAGGCCGCCGACCTCGAGGCGGGCCGTTCGCCGCGCGAGGTCACGCTCGTCGAGCGCGGGCAGTTTCTCCTCGACTACATCGACCTCCTGGTCGACGAACGCGTGGGTGAATCCGAAGGCTTCCGTCACGTGGCGGGCACGGATCAACCGGGCGAGCCGCGCGAGGCCCGGGGGCGCGAGCGCTGGGTCATCAACAAGCTGCGCGCGCTGTGCGCGTGGTATTCAAAGGGGATCGAGTCCGGGTCCCACTTCCGCGTCCGCGTCAACAGCACGACGTCTCTGCCGGAGTTGCGCGAAACGATACACGAGTTCTTCCTGCTGCACGCGACCGTTACAGCCAGCTCGACGTTATCCCGATAGTCGATCCGTATCCTTGCAGCGTCTGCAAGTCGCGCAATTGACACAGGCCCATACCCTCCGCAGGTCTCGTACGTCGGCGTTCTTCATCGTGCTGGCGCTCGGTGTGGCCGCGGCGTGTTCGCGAACGCCGGGCGGCGAGCATCCCGTCGCCGATTACGACCAGAACACCGGGCGGCTCCGCCGCATCGTCCTCGACGCGAACAAGAACGGAAAGAACGACACGGTCAGCTACATGGACGGCACCCGGATCATCCGCGTCGAGCTCGATCTCGACGAGAACGGCAAGGTCGAGCGCTGGGACTTCTACGGTCCGGACGGCAAGCTT
>DASQAX010000267.1:0-2066 GCA_035635535.1 Vicinamibacterales bacterium
ATGTCGGGCAGCTCATCAAGACGGTGCGCGAGGCCGGCTACAATTGCGGCAAGGCGAGCGTCACGTTCGGCATCACCGACCTGCACTACGCCCCCAGCGTCGCCCCCCTCGAGAAATCGTTGGCGGGGGTGAACGGCGTGATCCGCGCCGTCGCCAATCAGGCGACGGAGACCGCGACGGTCGACTACGTCCCCGGTGTCGTGAGCGCGGAGGACCTGGAGAAAGCGGTCGCGAATGCCGGATTGGAGGTCGCGGCGCCGATCGCTGCCGAGGATCCGCTGGAGCGCGACCGCATCGCACGCAGCCGCGAGATTCGCGCGCTCACCTGGAAGTTCGTCGTCGCTGCCGTCGTGACTGTCGTTGCCATGGCCGGATCGATGCTGCTCATGGCCGATCGCCCCCTGGGCGACAACGGCACGATGAAGCAGGTCGATCTCCTGGGCCGGCTGCTCATGCCCCTCGCCGTTTCCCTGCGCGACTGGATCGCCGGCCGGGGCTGGATCCTGAACCTCGACTGGATCACATGGGGTCTCGCGCTGATCACGCTCCCGGTCGTCGTGTGGTCCGGTCAGCAGTTCTACAAGGGCACCTGGAGCGGATTCCGCCACCGCACGGCCGACATGAATACCCTGATCGGCGTCGGCACCGGCGCCGCGTTCCTGTACTCGCTCGTCGCGACCGCCGCGCCGACCCTGTTCTTGCGCGCGGGACTTCCGGCCGACGTGTACTACGAGGCCGTCACCGCGATCATCGCCCTGGTCCTGCTCGGCCGTTTGCTCGAGGCGCGGGCCAAGGGCCGGACGTCCGAGGCGATCCACCGCCTCGCGGCGCTGCGCGCCAAGTCCGCGCACGTGATTCGCGACGGCCACGAGACCGAGATCCCGGTCGAGGCCGTCGTGGTGGGGGACCTCGTGATCGTCAAGCCGGGTGAGAAGCTCCCGGTGGATGGCCTCGTCACCGAGGGCGCGTCGGCCGTCAATGAGTCGATGCTCACCGGCGAGCCGATGCCGGTCGCGAAGAAGCCGGGGGACGAAGTCATCGGCGGTACGTTGAACACGACGGGGAGCATCACGTTCCGCGCCACGCGCGTCGGGAAAGAGACGGCGCTCGGCCAGATCGTGCAGCTCGTCGAAGACGCGCAGGCGACCAAGGCGCCGATCCAGAAGCTCGCCGACCGCGTCGCTGGGGTCTTCGTGCCGATCGTCATCGCGATCGCGATCGCGGCATTCATCGGCTGGTTCGACTTCGGCCCTCCACCGCAAGCGCGTGCGCTCGTGTACGCGACGGTCGCGTTCGTGAGCGTCTTGATCATCGCCTGTCCGTGTGCGTTAGGCCTCGCGACCCCTACCGCGATTCTCGTCGGCACGGGGAAGGCCGCGGAGTATGGCATCCTGATCCGCAGCGGCGAAGCGCTCGAGCGCCTCGCCAAGACACGGACGGTGCTGCTCGATAAGACCGGCACGATCACCGAGGGCAAGCCCGTCGTCACGCACATCGTCACGGCCAAGAAACCCGACGGCACGCCGATCAGCCCCGCCGACGTCCTGAAGTGGGCGGCGTCCGTCGAGCAGCGCTCGGAGCACCCGCTCGCATTCGCGATTCTCAAGGCGGCCCAGGACAAGCAGGTCACGTTGTTGCCGGTCGAGAAATTCGCCGCCATGGAAGGCCGAGGCGTGCGCGGCACGGTGGACCGCCGCATCATCGAAGTGATCTCGTTGCGGCACGCGCGCGAGCGCAGCCTCGAGCTGGGCTCACTTGGCGCCGACGCCGATCGGCTGGCCGCGCAGGGGCGCTCTCCGGTGATCTGCGTCGTGAATAACACCGTGTACGCCGTCATCGCGATCGCCGATCCGGTCAAGCCGACGTCCAAGACGGCAGTCGAGCTGTTGAAGCGCCGCGGCATTCCAGTGGTCATGGTCTCCGGGGATTCCCGGAAGGGCGCGAATGCCGTCGCGGCCGAGATCGGGATCGATGAGGTGATCGCCGAAGTGTTGCCGTCGCAGAAAGCCGATCTCGTGAAGAAGCTGCAGCGCCAGGGGGGGGGCGGCGACATCGTCATGGTCGGC
>DASQAX010000268.1:0-25928 GCA_035635535.1 Vicinamibacterales bacterium
CGCGCGAGCGGAAGGCATCGAGGGCGCGTGCCCCGCGCGCGCGACGCGAGTCGAGGGGTCGTCGAAGATTGCTTCGATGGTGGCCTGCGCCTCGCCCGTCCGGACCAGGTCGGCCGACGCGCGCGCGCCGAGCAGGAGGCCCACGGCTTCAACGAGGATGGACTTGCCGGCGCCGGTCTCCCCCGTCAGCACGTTGAAGCCGGGCTCGAACTCGACCTCGACGGCTTCGATGACCGCGAGGTTGCGGATGCGGAGGAAGCGCAGCATGCACGCGGAACTGCAATCGTATCATATGTTTGACAGCACTTCGGTCGCGTGCTAGTCTCGCCTGTCTGCGCTGTCCCAGCGGCGCGCTGCCGATGCTTCGGAGGCTTCGTTGCACACGCTTGGCTTGCTCGTCCTCGCACTGCAGGTGCAGGGCGGCGCTGCCCCCGTCGAATCTGGGTCCCGCGTCTTAATCGACATCGTCACGAAGGCGACCGTCATCAACCAGGCGGTCCTCGCGATCCTGATCGTGATTTCGGTCGCGTCGTGGGCGATCATCCTGTCGAAGTCGCTCGCGTACCGCAAAGTGGCGAAGCAGACGTCGCAGTTTCTCGAGGCGTTCCGGAAGAGCAGCAAGTTCTCCGAGGTCCAGGCGGTCTGCTCGACGCTGCCGGCGAGCCCGCTCGTCGGCGTCTTCCAGGCCGGCTACGCCGAGCTCAACGCGCAATTCCGCCTGAGCGGCCCGCAGCCGGCCAATCCATCGGGCCCTCCCCCTCGTCCAACATTGAAGAGCCTGACCGCGGTCGACCGCGCCCTGCTCCGCGCGGCAACGGTCGAGATCAACAAGCTCGAGAAGCGCGTGCCGTTTCTCGCGACCGTGGCCAGCGTGGCGCCGTTCATCGGGCTGTTTGGAACAGTTGTTGGAATCACCATCGCTTTTCAGCGCATCGGCACCACCGGCTCGACGAATCTGGCAGTGGTCGGACCGAGCATCTCGGAGGCGCTGATTGCCACGGCGGCGGGATTGTTCGCGGCGATTCCGGCAGTGCTGGCGTATAACCACTTCAGCACCCGGATGAAGATATTCGCGGCAGAGATGGACGACTTCTCGCTGGAGTTTCTGAACATCGCGGAGCGGAACTTTACATAGTTCGTCGATGCCGAAAGTTCTACCGTCAGCTCCGACGCCCGGTGGCGGCCGATTGACACGAGGCCGCCGCGTGTCGGCCACGCTTGCCGAGATCAACGTCATCCCGCTGGTGGACGTGATGCTCGTGCTGCTGATCATTTTCATGGTCGCCGCGCCGATGCTGCAGCGGGGTGTCGAGGTGAACCTGCCGGTCGCGAGCCGGTCGCAGGAAATCGCCAGCGACCGCATTTTCGTCAACGTCCCGATCACCTTCCGGGACGATCGCCGCGTCTTCATCGGCCAGGATCCCGTGCGCGTGGACGTCCTGACCGAGCGGATGCGGCAGATGATGATCAACCGCACCGATCGCCAGGTGTTCCTGCGCGGGGACGGCGGTGTCGAGCTGCAGGAGCTCCTCGACATCATGGACCGGCTGAAAGCCGCCGGGGTCGAGAAGGTCGGCATCGTCTCGAAACTGCCGGGTGAGCAATGACCGAAGGCACCGTCACCGACATCATCGTCGCGCGCGCGCAGGTCTCCGAGCGCGTCAATGCGATGGTGCTGTGGTCGATCGCGGCGCACATGGCGCTGCTCGCCTTCATGATCTTGATGCCGGCGAGCTGGCGCGGCGCGATGGACGAAGGGCCGCGGACGGTGATGACGATCAGCCTTGGCGGCGCGCCGGGCCCCCGCAACGGCGGGCTGACGACGATGGGCGGGCGCACGGTGCAGGCGCCGCCGCCGGAGCCGGTGAAGAAGGTGGTCGAGACGCCGCCGGCGCCGAAGACGCCGGAGATGGCGCTGCCGACGAAGAACCCCCGCGTGGTCAAGCCGCAGCCGAAGGAAGCGCCCAAGGAGGCGGTCGCGCGAACGCCGGCGACGGGCCAGCCGCAGGAAGGATCGACGCGCGTCGACACGGGTGCCCGGGGACAGGGATTCGGTCTCACGCAGGGTGGCGGCGGCGGAACGGGCGTGACGCTCGACACCGCGAACTTCTGCTGCCCGGAATACCTGTCCCAGATGGTCACGCTCATTCAGCGCAACTGGCAGTCGACGGGCGCCCCTCCCGGAAGCGTGATCATGAAATTCACGATCACGCGCGCAGGCACGATCGAGAACGTGCTGGTCGAGCAAGCGAGCGGTTTCCAGGTGCACGAGCTGAACTCGCAGCGCGCGCTGCTGCTGACGCGGCTCCCCGAGCTCCCGATTCAATATCCGAATTCCTCGCTCACGGTTCACATGCGTTTCGAGTATCAACGGTGATGAGAAATACCTTGAGTTGGTCAGCGGTCGTGACGGCCGCGCTCGGCGTGTCGACGCTGCTGGTGCTGGCGCAGCAGCCAGCGGCGCCGCCGGCCACGACGCCGCAGCAGCCGTCAGAGATTCAACTGGTGATCAGCGGCGAGCCCGGCACACCGCCGCGTTATGCCGTCCCCGACTTCGTCGCCCTCTCCCCTGACGTGGCGGACGTCGCGAAAACGCTCGGCCAGGTCCTCTGGGACGACCTGAACTTCGAGCGCGAGTTCTACATGATTCCGCGCGACACGTACTCCACGATCCCCGTCGCGCGCACCCCCGAGGCCGTGCCGTTCGCGGCATGGCGCGAGCTCGGCGCCGACGCGGTGGTCTTCGGCACGGTGCAGAAGACGGACGCCAACACCGTGCGCGTGCAGGTGCGGCTGTTCAACGTGCGGGCGCGCCAGAGCGTGTACGCCAAGGAATACACCGGCTCGGCCACGACGCCGCGGCTCTACGCGCACACGATGTCGGACGAAATCCATCAGCAGCAGCGCGCGCTGCGCGGCGTCGCGCGGACCAAGCTGACGTTTGCCTCCGACCGCAACCGCGAGAAGGTCGCGGGGCCGGTCCAGAACCGCGACGTGAAAGAGGTCTACATCGCCGACTACGATGGCGACAACAGCAGGCGCGTCACGACGAACAGGCAGCTGAACATCACGCCGACCTGGGCGCCCGACGCGCGCGGCATTGCCTACACGTCGTACCGGCGCGGCTATCCCGACATCTTCATCGCGCTGATCTACCAGGGGCTGCAGGAGACGCCGACCAACGGAGTGGGCCAGAACTGGCTGCCGATCTTCTCGCCCGACGGCACGCGGATCTGCTTCACGTCGAATCGCGACGGCAACCCGGAGCTGTACGTGATGAACCGCGACGGCTCCAACGTCCGGCGCGTGACGAACAACCCGGCAATCGACACGACGCCGACCTGGTCGCCCAACGGCGCCCAGCTTGCCTTCACGTCCGACCGTGCCGGCACGCCGCAGATCTACGTCGTCGGCGTCGACGGCCTGAACCTGCGGCGCATCACGACCAACGACTCGTGGGCCGACCGGCCGACGTGGGCGCCGGCGCCGTTCAACGAGATCGCGTACGCGGGCCGGACGGGCCCGGCATTCGACATCAAGGTGTACGACCTGGCGAGCGGCGACACGCGGCTGATCACGTTCGGCGAGGGGAGCAACGAGAGTCCCGCGTTTTCGCCCAACGGCCGCCACATCGCGTTCGCGTCGACGCGCGGCGGCCGCGGCACCCAGATCTACACGATGGGACGCGACGGCAAGAACGTCAGGCAGGTCACGCGCGACGGCAACAACTACACGCCGTCGTGGTCCAATTAGCAATTGCGGCGCGGGCCCTCCGGGTCCGCCAGGATGAATGACGGAGAGGAAGGCAATGCGGCGGGCAACAATTGTTTTGATGGTGATCCTGGCGCTCGTAGCGGCGTGTGCGAAGAAGAAGCCGGCGCCGGTCGCGTCGACGGCCGCACCCCCTGCGGCCGCCACGCCGGCGCCCACGCCTACTGCGCCTCCGCCCCGTCCGGCCGAGCGCGTCGAGGAATCGATTCCGGTGCCGGCGATCAGCGAGGACGCGATTGGCAACCGCTCGCTCGAGGACCTGAATCGCGATTCCCCGTTCAGGCCCGCGTTCTTCGGCCTCGACAGCTCGGAGCTCGACGATGCCGGCCGCGCGATCGTGTCGGCCAACGCGGACATCATGAAGAAATATCCGACGTGGGTCGTGACCGTCGAGGGGCATTGTGACGAGCGGGGCACGGCGGAGTACAACCTTGCGCTCGGCGAGCTTCGCGCGGTCGCGGTCAAGACCTATCTCGTGGCGCTCGGCGTCTCGGCCGACCGGCTGCGGACGGTGAGCTACGGCAAGGAATTTCCGTTCGACGCGGGCCACGCGGAGACCGCCTGGTCGAAGAACCGGCGCGCGCATTTCGTGATTACATCCAAGTAGGCCGGGAGATTCGTGATGCAGAGACTCATGACGCTGTCGATGGTCGCGCTCGCGGTTGCCGCCGCGCCCGCCTCGGCGCAGAGCCGCGAGCAGCGGCAGATGATGGCCGACGTCCGGATGCTGCAGGAGCAGACGCAGGAGATCGCCGTCGCCGTCGCGACGATGACGCAGGCGCTGCAGGCGCTGGTGCAGGATTCGATCAAGGCGGTCAACGCGCGCCTCGACGCCGCGAACGACGCGGCGCGCAAGAACTTCGCGGATCAGAAGGTCGTCGTCGACGACATGGCGAAGGACCTGCGCGCCATCCGCGAGCGCGTGGACGACACCAACGTGCGGGTGTCGAACGTGCGCGAAGAGATCGAGGCGCTGCGCAGCTCGATCCCCGTCGCGCCACCGCCCGGCGCCATTTCCGCCGTCCCCGCCGACCCGAACGCGCCGCCGGCGCCGCTGCCCGCGCCGACGACTGGGACTCCGTCGACCGCCGGCCTGTCGCCGACGCGCATGTTCGACACCGCCCGCGCCGACTACGCGGCGGGTCAGTGGTCGCTCGCCGTCACCGGGTTCGACGCGTTCCTGAAGACGTTCCCGCGCTCCGAGATGGCCGACGACGCGCAGTTCCTCATCGGGGAGACCTACTACGCGCAGAACCGCTGGATGGAAGCCATTTCCGCATACACTGCGGTCATCCAGAACTACGCGATGGGCGACAAGGTGTCCGAGGCGTACTACAAGCGCGGGCTCGCGCAGGAGCGCGTCGGCGACATCGACGCGGCGCGCGAGTCGTGGAACAGCGTGCTCCAGCGCACGCAGGAAAGCGACCCGGTGCGCGCCCTCGCGAGGCAGAATCTCGATCGCGTAGCCCGGCGTCCGGCGCAGTGACCTCACCTGTCACGCTGCCCCGCCAATTTACGGTGTAGGGGCGGGTCGTCAGACCGGCCCCGCGATGGGCTGACCGCTACGGCAGCCTGAACGGAGACGGGAATGGGAAGCGTGAACAAGGTAATCCTCGTGGGAAATCTCGGGCGCGACGCGGAGCTTCGCTACACGCCCGGCGGCGCGGCGGTCGCCACGTTGAACCTCGCGACGACCGAGGTGTGGAACGACAAGGGCGGGCAGCGCCAGGAAAAAACCGAGTGGCACCGCATAGTCCTGTGGGGCAAGCAGGCGGAGAGCCTGCAGGAATATCTCACCAAGGGCAAGCAGATCTACGTCGAGGGCCGGCTGCAGACGCGCCAGTGGGACGACAAGGACGGCAACAAGCGCTACACGACCGAGATCAAGGCCGACCGCATCACGTTGCTCGGCGGTGGAGGCGGCGGGCGCGGCGCGCCGGCGCCGATGGAGCGCAGCCACGTGCCGGTGGCCCACGGCGGCGGCGACGAGCCGCCGATGGAGCCGATCACCGACGACGACATCCCGTTTTAGGTCCGCCTGAAGGCGGACTCACCGATACGCATTGGGCTATTTTGCTGCCCAGGGTCCGACTTCCGGCTTGCCCTGCGTGTTCGCCAGCGTGCCCAGCTCGCTGGCGACGCCGCGGGCGATCGCGGCCGTCTCGCTGCCCGCCTGGAAACAGGTGAAGTCCGCCCGGTCGCGCCACGCCAACGGGCCGCACAGCCGTTTGCCCGCGCCGATCGCGGCGTCGTGCACGACGTTGATGAGCCGCTCGTAGTCGGGGCTCCCCTGCGCGTAGCCGCTGAAGTTGCCGAGGTCGCCGCTCGCGGCAAACAGCGCCGTCACGCCCGGCACCTTCGCGATCTCCGCCGCGTTCTTCGCGCCCTCCAGCGTCTCGATCATCAGGATCAGCACGATGTTGTCGTTGATCGTCTGGCGGTAGCCGCCCGGCACGCTGCCGAAGACCGCCGCATCGAACGCCTGGCCTCCGCCCTGGCTGCGGCGGCCGAGCGGCGGGAAGTAGGTCCAGTCGCGCGCTTCGATGGCTTCCTGCACGGTGTCGATCGTCGGCACGACGACGACGAGCGCTCCCGCGTCCATCGCGTGCTGAATCTCCCTCTCATCGGCGTACGCGACCCGAACGCCGGGGACCGCCCTGGCGTGCGGGCAGGTTCGCCACAGCCGCGACGTCAGCTCCCAGTCGCGGCCGTCGTGCTGCTGCTCGGTCCAGATGAAGTCGTAGCCGGCGTTGGCCATCGCGCAGTACGTCGCGGGGTCGGTCGCGCTGAACACGGTGCCGCCGGTGACTTTCTGTCCGGCCATCATCTTCAGCTTGACGGGGTTCCAGATCTTGCTGCCCGCCGGCGCGTTGAAGGCGGGTCCGTACTTCCACGCCGCCGGATCGAGCGCTCCCTGGTTCTGCGCGCCGGACGGTGGCGTGTTCTTGGCGTTGCTGTCCTTCCCCGCCGGCGCCGCCAGCGGGAACTGCGCCGCCGGAGTGCTCGCTGCCGGCTGGGTCTGGGTCTGCCCGCGCGCCGGGTGCAACCCGGCGATTCCGAACGTTGCGGCGATCGCCGCGGCTAAGGCCAGGCGCTTCATCGGTCCTCCTTGATCAGCGTTGATCAGTCCTTCCGTACCGATCCTCCAGGCGCACCACGTCGTCGAGCTCGGGGGTCGACACTTCCAGCAGGTCGCAGTCTTCGATCGCCGTCATCCGGTGGACGGTCAGCGGCGTGACGTGCACCGATTCGCCGGGGCGCATCTCGCTCTTCTCGATCGGCCCGCCCAGCGGGCCAATCTCGAACAGCATCCTGCCGCTCTGGACGTAAATGGTCTCGTCCTTCTTGTTGTGGTACTGCAGGCTGAGCGCGTGCCCCGCGTTGATGTGCAGGACCTTGCCGACGTAGCGATCGGTCTTCGCCCAGTGAAGCTCGTAGCCCCACGGCTTGTCCACGCGCGTCACGCTCATTGCTGTGTCCCCACCTCCTGCCGTCCGCCCTCGCCCCGCGCGGGCTTGGGCGAGACGGGCCCGCCTTCGCGCCCGAAGTGCTCGCCGAGCACGCGCTCGATTTCGTCCACGGTCCCGAGCGTCATGACCCGCGCCGCGATGCGCGCCATCTCACCGGCGCTCGTCTCCGACACGATCCGCCGCGCCATCAGCAGGGCGCCGGGCGTCATGCTGAACTCGGTGAGTCCGCATCCGATGAGCAGGCGCAGCAGCAATGGATCTGACGCCATCTCGCCGCAGACCGCAACAGGAATCCCCTCGCGCACGGCGCCGCGGCGGACCTGGCGAATGAGCCGCAGCACCGCGGGGTGCAGCGGCTCGTAGCGATCGGAGACGCGCTCGTCGGTGCGATCGACCGCCAGCGTGTATTGGATGAGATCGTTGGTGCCGATCGTGAAGAAATCGACCTCGCGCGCCAGCAGCGACGCCGTGAACGCCGCCGACGGCACCTCGATCATGATCCCGACGCCCAGGGATCCCGTCGCCGCGCCGCGCGCGTCGAGCTCCGCGCGCGCCTCGGCGAGCAGCGCGCGCGCCGCGCGGACCTCGTGCACGGACGACACGAACGGAAACATGATGCGCAGCGAGCCATGATGCGCCGCCCGCAGCAGCGCGCGCAGCTGCGTCTTGAAGATCGACGGCTGCGCGAGCCCGAACCGGATGCCGCGCAGCCCCGCGTGGCCGCCCGGGCGTTCCGCGTCGGAAAACCAGCGCGCGTCGAGCGCGGTGTCGACGACCGGACGGGCAATCTGCCGCTCGTCGATGTCGAAGGTCCGGATCGTGACCGTCCGCGGCGCCATGTGCTGGACGACGTGACGGTAGACCTCGTACTGTTCGTCCTCCCCGGCGAGATCCGGCGGGCCGCCTGCGAGCAGGAACTCCGATCGGTACAGGCCGATCCCCTCCGCCCCCGACGCGAGCGCCATCGCGACGTCGTCGGTGCGCTCGATGTTGGCGAGCAGGTGGATGCGGATGCCGTCGGTCGTCTCGTTCGGCCCCTCGGCGCGCGGCGGCTCCTCGCGGCCGCGCTGCAGCCGCGTGCGCACCTCGGCGTCGCGCCGATCGGAGGGCGCGGGATCGATCACCACGTCGCCGCTGTCGCCGTCGATGATGACCGCCGCGCCGGCGGGAATCCGGCGGCTGACGTCGTGGAGGCCGACGACCGCGGGGACGCCGAGCGAGCGCGCGAGGATCGCCGTGTGATACGTGCGGCTCCCCGCGTCGGTGGCAAAGCCCAGGATGCGCGTCCAATCGAGCTGGGCGACCACCGACGGCGTGAGCTCGTCGGCGATCAGCACGCAGGGCGAATCGAGGTCCTGGAGCAGGTCGCGCGCCCCGCCCTTCTCGCCCCGCAGGTTCATGCGCAATCGCCCCGCCACGTCGTGCAGATCGCCCTTGCGCTCGTGAAGGTAGGGATCCTCGACGTCGTTGAAGACGGCGGAAATCTCGTCGAACGCGCGCTGGACCGCCCATTCCGCGTTGACGCGCTCCTCGGAGATCAGGTCCGCCGCGCGGCCGACGAGGACCGGGTCGTCGAGCATCAGCAGCTGCGCGTCGAAGATGGACGCCAGGTCTGCCCCCTTCAGCTCGGCGATCCGCTGGCGGATCTGCCGGAGCTGCTCGTGCGAGCGCCGCCGCGCGCGCTCGAGCGCCGAGAGCTCGCGCGCGACGCGATCCGGCGCGATTGGGAACCGGATCACCTGCGTCCGCTGTATGGCCACCAGCGCGGGGCCGATCACCGTACCCGACGAAACCCCGATCCCCTTCAAGCGTTCCACGACTCTTCTCCGAATCCCGATGCGACCAGCTCGATCAACGATGCCACCGCGCTCGCCTCGTCCGGTCCCTCGGCGCTGATCGTCAGCGTCGTTCCCCGCGCGGCTGCGAGGAGCAGGATGCCCATGATGCTCTTGCCGTCCATCACCTTCGAGTCGCGCGCCACCCGGATCTGCGACGAGAACCGTGTCGCGAGGTGCACGAAGCGCGCCGCGGCCCTCGCATGCAGGCCGAGCGCGTTGGTGACCGTCACCGACCGCGTGGTCATCACGCCTTCTCGCCCGTCTTCTCGCCCGTCTTCTCGCCGCGCAGCAGGTCCGACGCGACCCAGATCGCCGCCCTGCCTTCCTCCCGCATCTCGCGCGCCGTGGTCAGCAGGTTGGCGCGTTCGCCGAGATCGGCGAGCTTGATCAGCATCGGCAGGTTGACGCCGGTGATCACCTCGACCTTGTCGCCAAGGAACGTCATCGCCAGGTTGGACGGCGTCCCGCCGAACATGTCCGTGAGGATGAGCACGCCGCTCTCCTGCGAGACGCGCGCGATCGCCTGCTCGATTTCGGCGCGGGCATCTTCCGTGTCCTCGTGCCAGCCGATCGACACCGCCGCGAACCGCGGCAGGTCGCCGACGATGGTTTCCGCGGCGTTCAGCAGCTCGGTCGCGAGCTGCCCGTGCGTGACGACGACAACGCCGATCATGGCGGCCCCTGGCGGTGGTGGTTCGGCACGTCAGCTATCCCGGTGCTTGACCCTCAGCCGCACGCCTTTCACGCCCTTGAGCGACTTCTTCAGCTCCTCGGCAATCATCACCGACCGGTGCTGGCCGCCCGTGCAGCCGATCGCCACGGTCAGGTAGCTCTTGCCCTCGCGCACGTACTGCGGCAGCGCGAACTTGAGGAACGACGTCAGCCGGTCCAGGAAGTCGTGCGTCTCGTCGTGCTTCCGCATGTACCGGACGACCGCCGCGTCGCGCCCCGTCAGCTTCCGGAGGCTGTCCACGAAGTGCGGGTTCGGCAGGCACCGCACGTCGAACACGAGGTCGGCGTCCACGGGCACGCCATTCTTGTATCCGAAGCTCACGAGATTTACCACCATGTCGGCCCGCTCGCGGCCGTCGCGCGACATCTGCATGAAAATGTCGCGCAGCTCGTGCACCGTCAGGCTGGTGGTGTCGATGATGAGGTCGGCCATCGCGCGGATCTGATTGAGCTTGTCGCGCTCCTCGGTGATCCCCTCGCTGACCGAGCGGTCGCGCGCCAGCGGATGCGGCCGCCGCGTCTCGCTGAACCGGCGGACGAGCGCCGAATGGCTGGCCTCGAGGAAGATCAGCGTCGGCTTCACCTTCGGCGCGCCGCGCAGCTTCCTGAAGACCCGCGGGAACTCGGCGAGGAACCCCTTCTCGCGGATGTCGACGACGATGGCGACCTTCTCGAGCGAGCTCGCGTCGCGCAGCGTGAGCTCGGCGATCGTCGGGATGAGCTGCGTCGGCAGGTTGTCGATGCAGAAGTAGCCGAGGTCCTCGAGCGCGCGGATGGCGTGTGTCTTTCCCGAGCCGGACAGTCCCGTGAGGATGACGAACCGCCGCGTCCCGCGGCCGAGCACCGCCTTCACACGTGTCCCCCGTGCTCGACGTCGTCTTCGGGTTCGGTATCCGCGTGCACGTCCTTCTCGCGCAGCGTCTGCTCGAGGCGGCTCGCGAGATCGCGGGCGGCGTTGAGGCCGCGCGTCCGCAGCAGCTGGTTGCGCGCCGCGACCTCGACGAGGACGCCGAGGCTGCGTCCCGGGGCGACCGGCATGCGAACCAGCGGAACCCGGAGACCGAGGATGTCGTGCCGGAGCTCGTCGATGCCGAGCCGTTCGTAGTCGCGGTCGGGGTCCCACCGTTCGAGCTGCACGACCAGTTCGACGCGCTTGGCGTTGCGGATGGCGGCGACGCCGAAGAGATCGCGGATGTTGATCAGGCCGAGGCCGCGAATCTCCATGTGATGCCGCGTCAGCTCCGGGCACGTGCCGATCAGGGTCGTCTCGCCGCGGCGCCGGATTTCCACCGTGTCGTCCGCGACGAGCCGGTGGCCGCGGACGACGAGGTCGAGGCCGCATTCGCTCTTGCCGATGCCGCTTTCCCCGATGAGCAGGACGCCGAGGCCCAGCATGTCCATCAGCACGCCGTGAATCACCTGCCGCTCCGCCAGCTCGTCGTCGAGCAGGTATTCGATCTTGGCGATCGAGACCGCCGTGGTCACCGGCGTCCGGAGCAGCGGCACGTGATACCGATCAGACGCCGCCAGCAGCTCCACGGGCGGGTCCCATCCGCCGGCGATCAGCACGCAGGGGATGTCGTGGCTGAACGCCGCGGCGAGGACGTTCGTGCGGCTGCCGGCGTCGAGGCTCTCGAGGTAGCGGATTTCGCTCTCGCCGAAGACGAGGATGCGCGCCGGCTGCAGGTAGGCGTCGAAGCCGGCGAGCGCGAGGCCGGTCTTCTGGATGTGGGGGCTGGAGATGGTGCGTTCGAGGCCCGAGGCGCCGCCGAGGAGCTCGAACGGCAGGCCGATGGCCTCGGCCCGGCTCTTGAGCAGGCTCGCGACGGTGATCGAACGCGTCAAGCTTCCGGCTCGATCAGCCCCAGGTTGCCGTCGGCGCGGCGGAACAGCACGTTGATCTCCTCGGTCGACGAGTTGCGGAACACCAGGAACGCATCGCGCCCGTCCGCGACCTCGATCGCCGCTTCGTCGACCGACATCGGCTTCACCGCGTAGCGCCGCGCGCGGATGATCCGCAACGGCTGCCCGCCGTTGTCGCGCTGCTCGAGGCCGGTCCCGAACACGGCTGCGCCACGTTCGGGCCGGGGCGTCGCGGACGCGGCCTTCGCGGGCGAGATGCCCTGGCGCTTCCGTTCGGTCCATTTGCTCTTCAGCTTCAGGACCTGGCGCTCGACCTTGTCGATCGCCGCGCCGAGCGCGGTCTGCGCGTCGCGTCCGATCGCCTCGCCGTGGAGGAAATGCTCGCCCCGGGCGTGGAGCGTCACCTCCGCGTGGAACCGGGTCTTGTCGCGCGTGACCACCACCTGCGCGGAGATGGCGCTGTCGTTGAGCGGGCGCAGCACACGGGCGATCCGCTCCTCGGCAAGCTTGCGTACCGGCGCGGGGATGGCGAAGTGTCGGGCCGTGATTTCAAGACGCATGCGTGCGGTGTGGGGGCGGGGCCAGGCGGCCCGCCGGCTAATACAGTACCTTCCGTTGGTTCGACGTCGGAATCTTGAGCTCCTCGCGGTACTTGGCGATCGTGCGGCGCGCCAGCTCGAGGCCCTCGCGCTGCAGGATGCTGACGATCTTCGAGTCGCTCAGCGGCTTCCGCGGATCCTCCTGCTCGATGATCTTCCGGATCCGCTGCTTGATGGTCACCGACGACACCGCGTCGCCGTACGAGCTCGCGATGCCGCTGTGGAAGAAGTACTTCATCTCGAACACGCCTTGCGGCGTGTGCATGTACTTGTTGGTGACGACGCGGCTGACGGTGGACTCGTGCATGCCGATGTCGTTGGCGACGTCGCGCAGCACCAGGGGGCGGAGGTACTCGATGCCGTGATCCAGGAAGTCGCGCTGGAAGTTGATGATGCTCGTCGCGACCTTGTGGATGGTCTTCTGCCGCTGCTCGACCGACTTGATCAGCCAGAGCGCCGAGCGGAACTTGTCCTTGACGTAGGCGCGCGTCTCGTCCGTGTTCTCGGTCTGACTCTTGTCGAGCAGGCGGCGGTACACGGGACTGATGCGCAGCTGCGGCAATCCTTCCTCGTTGAGCACCGCCACGTACTGCTCCTCGACCTTGACGACGTACACGTCGGGGATCACGTACTGCGACTGCGAGGGATTGAGGCGGCTGCCGGGCTTCGGGTCGAGGTGGCGAATGAGCTCGATGTGCTGCTTGAGGTCGTCGATGGAGAGTCCGAGCTTGCGCGCGAGCTCCGGGACCTGGTGGTTCTGCAGGAGCCGCATGTGCTCGGTGACGATTTTCTCGGCCGGGGTGCCCGACATGCCGAGATGCCGGAGCTGCAGCAGCAGGCACTCCTGCAGGTCGCGCGCGGCGATGCCAATAGGGTCGAAGCCCTGAATCAGCTTCAGCGCCTTCTCGACTGCCTCGACCGGCCACGGGCCCATCGCCGCGAGCTCTTCGACCGTCGCGACGAGCATCCCGTCGTCATCGAGATTGCCAATGATGGCCTCGCCGATCTCACGCGTCAGCGGCTCGTCGGTCTGCATCGAGAGCTGCCAGAGCAGGTGGTCCGACAGCGATGCCGACGTCGAGAGCGTGTTCTCGATCGGCGGCAGCTCCTTCACCTCGGTCGGCGTGCGCGGCCGGTACCCGTCGTCCAGATAGTCGCCGAAGAAATATTCGTAATCCTGGTCGTCCCAGGTGTCCTTTTCCTGCTTCGGCTTTTCTTCCTGTTTCTCCTGCGCGGCCTCGACGGGCTGGAGCTCTTCGGTCGGCACCTCCTCCAGCATCGGGTTCTCCACCATTTCCTGGTTGAGGAGCTCCGACAGTTCGAGCGTCGACATCGGCAGCAGCTTGATAGCCTGCTGCAGCGATGGCGTCAGAATCAGCTTCTGGACGAGCTTGGTGTGGAGCTTCTGCGAGATCGCCACTGGAGATCCATCTTATGCCATTAGTCCAATCGAAATTCCGTACCCAAATAAATGCGCTTCACATCCTCGTCCGCCGCAAGGAAATCCGGCGTCCCGCTGCGAAAGATCACGCCGTCGTGCACGATGTATGCCCGGTCGGTGATGCGCAGCGTCTCGCGCACGTTGTGATCCGTAATCAGGACGCCGATGCCGCGTTCCTTCAGGTGGAAGATGATGTTCTGAATATCGGTCACGGCGATTGGATCGATACCGGCGAAAGGTTCGTCGAGCAGGATGAACCGCGGGGAAATCACCAGCGCCCGAGTGATTTCGACGCGCCGGCGCTCGCCGCCCGACAGCGTGTAGGCCGGCGCTTTCGCCAGCAGCGTCAGGTTCAATTCGGCCAGCAGGTTCCGCAGGCGCGCCTGCTCCTCGGAGGCGCTCAGGCCGAGCGTCTCCAGGATTGCAAGAATGTTCTTTTCGACCGAGAGGCCACGAAAGATTGACGGCTCCTGCGGCAGGTAGCCGATCCCCTTCCGCGCCCGGATGTACATCGGGTCGTCGGTCACGTCTTCCCCGTCGAGGAACACGCGTCCCGAGTCGGGCACGGTAAGCCCGACGGTCATGTAAAACGTCGTCGTCTTGCCGGCGCCGTTGGGACCGAGCAGTCCGACGACTTCGCCGGAATCGACGTCGAGGCTGACGCCCTTGACTACCGTGCGGCCGCTGTACGATTTCGTGAGGGATTCGGTGCGGAGCGTGGACATCAACGCGAACGGGCGGGCGGCGTCGCGGTGCACGCGGGGCTGGCGCCGCTTCGCGTCTGCGTGCGGATCTCCTCGTTGCCGTCGACGATGATCCTATCGGTCGACTTGAAGAAGGTCAACGTGCGGCCGGTCGTTTCGCGGCACGATTCGACCACTTTCACCGGCTTGGTGCCCGCGCCCGACATCACGTAGCGCTCCTCGTCGGCGAAGTACGTGAGGCGCTCCCCGACCGCCGTGCGCGTATCCACCTTCATGCTCACGTTGGTGTAGGCCTCGAGGCGCGTGATGTGCCCACCCGTGTCCGCGAGGATGACGTCGATGCGATCGGCGCGCAGGTCGCCCTGCGGCCCGCTCAACTGCGCCTGCGCGATGACGACCCCGAGCGCGTTCTTCGTCGAGCCGTAGCCGATCGTGTGCGCCGCGTCCGCGTACCGGATCTCCGAGGCGTGCGCGATGGAGACGCCCGTGTCGAGGACGATCGTCGAGCGCGCGTTGCCCGAGGCGAGGAAGTCGCCTTTGCCCTGGTCGATGGCGACCGAATCGGCGCGCACGGCCGTCTCGCCCTGCCACATCGTCGCGTTACCCGTGTAGATCGCCTGCCCCGATGCCCCCTGGTAGTCGAGCGCGTCGGCGTTCACGTTGGCGGGCTGCTCCTGTTTGAGCAGGCCGGGCAGCCTGGTGTCGCTCTGTCCCTTCGACGTGCCCGCCCGCAGCGTCGTCTTCACGGCGCCGCTGGCCTTCATCAACCGTCCCTCGAGCGCGACGTCGATCGTGCTCGCGTCGATGGTGACGCGGTCGTCGCTGACGCGCGGCGCGACGCCGCCTTCGACGCCGGTCAGCCGCAGCGAGCCTTTGATCGGGTCGTACCGCGCCTCGCCGGCCGCCGCCTGCAGCCCCTGCTCCTCGAATTTCACCGCGCCGCCGAACACCGCGCTGCTGATCGCGTCGTTAGCCAGCGCGACGTTCAGCGTGCGCGAGCGTGCGACGCGGGCGCCCGCGGCCTTTCCAGCCTCTTCGCGATACTCGACATTGTCGGCAAACGTGGCCGAGGTCAGGCCCTTCCCCGCGGCCCCATCCCCGTCGAGCGTGCGTGCCGTGATGCTGCGCGCGGGCGAGTCGGGCGCGCCCGGCAGATCGAGCCGCACGTTCTCGCGCCCCGTCACCTTCGTGAGCGAGCCGTCGGACGCGAGCAGGACGTCGAGCGTGTCGCCGAGGAACTGGCGCCCGGCGGCGCCGTCCTGTCCCGTCATCGCGACCGCTCCCTTGCCGAGCAACTCGGCGCGCTCGAGCGCCTGGCCGTTGGCGGAGTAATGGAGGTTCATGTCGCGCGCGCTCATCGAATCGACGCCGGATCCGCCGCCGGTCACGCGTGCATCGCCGCGAAGCTCGATGTCGGTGATGTGCTGCTCGTCCTCGGTGAGGTGCGCGACGCCCTGCGTCGCGTCGATCACCTGCTCGCCGCGGAGCGCGTGAACGGTCCCCTCGAGCGCGAGCGTGTGCGCCATCCGATCGAGGGTCGACTTGCCGGAGGTGAACTCCATGTGCGGGTTGCCGTGCTCGTCGCGCAGCAGCACGTGCGATTGATCCGCGAGCGACAGCACGTCGGCGTTCTTGTCGTACGTCATGCCGGTGCCGGAGCCTGTCATGCGGTTGCGTTCGAACGTCACCGCGCCGGGCGCGGTCATCACGCCGGTCTCCTGGCTGAAGCTGGCGTTGTCGGCCCGGACGACGAATTCGTCGCTCGACGTCAGCTGCACGCCGCCGGTGAGCTGCAGATCCTTCTGGTTGGGGCCTGCCTGCGCTTCGTGGCCCGTGACGACGTAGTCACGCCCGCCGCGGTTGCGGACGGTGATCTTCACGCCAACGAGCTTGGTGAGCCCACCCTCGTAGGTCAGCTGGCGTTCGGCTTCAATCAGGTAATCCTGACGCGTCCCGCTAACCTGCTGGACGATGTTGCCGGAGCTCTCGATGACGGCCTTCGGATCGATGCGCGCGGGCGCCGTGGCGGGAACCAGCTTGACGCGTTCCCCCATCGTCGCGTAGACGACGACGGCGGCGGCGATGCCGATCATCGCGGCCAGAAAGCGCCCCCACTTCTGCCATCTCATGGACTCTTCACAGTGTAGGGCGCCCCTCCACGGGGCGCCAGATCAGCTTTCCGGGGCTCGAAAATCGGCAATGGACAGCTGAAGATAGCGCTCGCCGTTGTACGTGTCGTTCTCGAGCGAGAACGCCAGGTCGATGGCCGCGCGGTGCTCGGCAACGAAGCTCTCCCGCTCGGACGCGCGCCAGGCGATGCCGCGGAAGACGCGGCCCTCCTGCCTGAACGCCATCTTGAGGTGCCGTTCCTTCAGGCGGCGCGGGCCATCGACGATCTCGACGCGGCTGGTGCGGAAGATGGGGCACGGGTTGCCGGCGCCGAACGGCGCCAGCGCCGCCAGTTCCGAGACCACCTGCTCGTCGATCGATCGGAACGTGAGCGCGCCGTCGATCCACAACCGCGGACGCAGGTCGTCGGGACCGAGGCAGCCATCGGCAAAGTCGTTGACGCGCGCGCGCAGCTCGCGAATCCTCGCGGTCTCGATCGTCAGCCCCGCCGCCTGCTTGTGGCCGCCGAACTTCGACATCACCTCGCCACACGATTCGAGCGCCGCCAGCATGTTGAACGACGGGATGCTGCGGCAGGAGCCGTGCGCCATGTCGCCGTCGATGGAAATGACGATCGCCGGCCGATGGAACGTGTCGACCAGCTTCGACGCGACGATGCCGATGACCCCGCGGTGCCAGCCGTCGCCGGCGACGACGAGCACGGTGCGCGAGCCGACGTCGAGGTCGGTTTCGACGACCTTCCTGGCCTGCGCGACGATGTCGGCTTCTTCCTGCTGGCGCCGGAGATTTTCGGCGTTCAGCTGCTCGGCCAGCGCCCGCGCTTCCTCACCCATCGTCTCGTCGGAGGCCAGGAGCAGGCGGGCCGCGATATCGGGGGTGCTCATGCGGCCGGCCGCATTGACGCGCGGCGCGACGACGAAGCCGATGTGATAGCTGTCGATCTCGCGCCCCGAGAGGCCGCACGCGTCGAGCAGCGCGCGGAGGCCCACCTTGTGGGGCCCCTTCGAGAGCATGCCGAGACCGAGCTTCGCGATGACGCGGTTCTCGCCGGTGAGCGGCACGACGTCGGCCAGCGTGCCGATGGCAGCGACCTTGACGAACGCCGGCATCCACTTCGAGCGGCCGCTGCGGCCGCACAGCGCCTGCACCAGCTTCAGCGCCACGCCCACGCCCGCAAGGTTCTTGTCCGGATAGCTGCAATCGTGGCGCTTGGGATTGATGACGGCGAGCGCGTGCGGCAGCTCCGTGTCGGGCTCGTGATGGTCGGTGATGATCAGGTCCATCCCGAGCTCGCGTGCCCGCGCCGCCGCGTCCGCGGCGCGAATGCCGCAATCGACGGAGATCACCAGCCGCGCACCGTCGTGGTGCAGGCGGTCGATCGTCGCCGGCTGCAGGCCGTAGCCGTCGCGGACACGTTCCGGGATGAAGTGGACCACGTCCGCGCCGAGCAGTTCGAGCGCGCGCCGCAGGATTACCGTGGACGTGACGCCATCGACGTCGTAGTCGCCATGTATCGCGATGCGGTCTTTCGCGGCAATCGCCGCCAGGATGCGATCGACGGCGGCCGGCATGTCGGCCAGCCGGAACGGATCGTGGAGGTCCTCGAGCCGCGGCGACAGAAAGCGCCGCGCCTCGTCGAGGCCGCCAAGGCCGCGGATGCAGAGCAGGCGCGCGGTGACCGCCGAAACGCCGAGCTCCCGCGAGAGCGTCCCGGCGAGCCCCTCGTCGCACGCGACCGTCTCCCAGATTCGATCAGCCTTCATTGATGCCGATGTTGCCCATCTGCCGAAACTTCTGATACCTCGCTTCGAGGCGCGCGGGCGAATCCATCGCCCAGACATCGGCCAGCGCGCGCCCGAGCGCCGTGTCGAGGAGCGAGGTCGCGAGCTCGTGGTTCGTGTGCGAGCCGCCGACAGGTTCCGGCACGATCTCGTCCACGACACCGAGATTCATCAGGTCCGGCGCCGTGAGCCGGAGCGCTTCCGCCGCTTCGACCTTCCGCCCCGAATCGCGCCAGAGGATCGCCGCACACCCCTCGGGCGGGATGACGCTGTAGATGGCGAACTCGTGCATCAGGATCCGATCGCCAATCGCGATGCCCAGCGCTCCACCGCTTCCCCCTTCACCGTGCACGACGACGACGATTGGCACGTCGAGCGCCGCCATCTCGCGAAGGTTGAAGGCGATCGCCTCGGCGATTCCGCGCTCTTCCGATTCGACGCCGGGATAGGCGGCCGGCGTGTCGATGAACGCAATCACGGGCCGGGAGAACTTCTCGGCCATCTTCATCGCCCGCATCGCCTTCCGATACCCCTCCGGCCGTGCATAGCCAAAGTTCCGGAAAATCTTCTGCTTCGTATCGGCGCCGGCGCCCTTGTGATGACCCACGATCATCACGGGCTCGCCCTTGTAGCGCCCGAACCCGGCCACCATCGCGTGATCGTCGGCAAACCGCCGATCGCCGCTGATCTCGGTGAACTCCGTGAACATCCGGTTGACGTAGTCGAGCACCGTCGGGCGGTTCGGGTGCCGCGCCACCATCACGCGCTGCCAGGCGGTGAGGTGGGCATAGATGTCGGCGCGAATCGATTCGATCCGCCGGTGGAGCCCATCGATCTCCGCCTGCCGCTGCGGCGTCCGCGGCAGCATCGACAGCGCCTCGATTTCCTTGAGGAGAACGGCGATCGGCTCCTCGAATTCGAGGGTGTCAGCTGGCATGGACAGAGCAGGTCATCGGAGCGTCACCGACCCGCTGCCGCAGATCTTCTCGACCCCGGCCACCAATGCCTCGGACGGCCGGACGCGGATGCCGTTGACGTCGACGGTGATGCGCATATGCCGATCGCGCTCGTGCAGGACAATCGCGACCCGGCGGTCGCCCTTGTGCAGCGCGAACAGGTCCCAGAGCCGCTCGAACGTGGCGCGATCGGCGGGCGGCGTCGAGAGCCGGATCGCGACCGATTTCGCGAGACGCTCGCGGATGAGACCGATCGGCACGATCTCCGACGCCAGGATGCGCGCCGAGTCGTCGTCGCGCTCGAGCTTCCCCTTCACCAGCACCGTCTGGCCATTTTCCGCCAGGTGGCCGTGCTGCTTGAAGGCGTCGGGAAATACCACCACCTCGACACTTCCGCCCGCATCGTCGAGCGTGAAGACGCACATGCGGTCGCCCTTGCGCGTTTTCAGGGGCCGGACCCCTGACACGATGCCCCCAATCGAGATTTCCTCACCTCGGCCGTTGCGGTTGGGCAAGCCGTGAAGGCTCGTCCCATTGGAGTCGTCTTCATGCACCTGTGGGGCGAACCCTTGTGCTTCGCCGTCGTCTTCCTGCTTCCTGATGTTCAGATCCACAGTCGTCTTCGCCCCATACTCGCGCAGGTCTTCGGCGTATCGATCGATCGGATGGCCGCTCCAGTAGAGACCAAGCGCCTCCTTCTCGAAGTTGAGCTGCTCGATCTCGGTCCACGGCGCCACGTCCGGCAGCGGTGCATGCCCGGGCGCGCCTCCGGCCTCCTCGCTGCCGCCAAACAGGTCGACCTGGCCCAGGTCCTTGTCGCGCTGCATGCGCGCGCCGTGCTCGCACGCGGCGTCAATCGACGCGAACAGCCGCGCCCGAATGGCGCGCACGGGCAGGCGGACCTGAAGGTCCGCCTCTACATCCGACGAGTCCTGGACGTCCGTCCTCACCCGTAGAGGCGGACCTTTAGGTCCGCCTCCCAGCGAATCGCACGCACCCGACTTGATGAGCGCCTCGAAGACGCGCTTGTTCGCGAGCCGCAGATCGAGAATCTCGCACAGCGCAGGCAGCGACGGGATGCGGCCGCCAAGCTGCGCGCGCGCGGCCAGGATCGAGTTGATCGCGCCTTCGCCGAGACCCTTGATGGCCGTCAGGCCGAAACGGACGCCCGTGCCGTGCTCGACGGAGAAATTCAGCTGGCTCTCGTTGATGTCAGGCGGCAGCACGGGGATCCCGCGTTCGCGCGCCTCGGCCAGGTACATCGCGAGCTTATCGGTGTTCTGCGCCTCGATCGTGAGCAGCGCGGCCGCAAAATGCCACGGGTAGTTCGCCTTGAGATACGCCGTCTGGTACGCAAGCAGCGCATACGCGGCGGAGTGCGACTTGTTGAAGCCATACCCGGCGAAGTGCTCGATCAGCTCGAACATCTTCGCCGCCTTCTTTTCCGAGATCCCCTTCGCCTTTGCCCCTTCCATGAATGCATCGCGCTGCTTCGCCATGACCTTGGGGTCTTTCTTGCCCATGGCCTTACGGAGGACGTCGGCCTGGCCGAGCGTGAAGCCAGCCAGCGCCTGCGCCACGCGCATCGCCTGCTCCTGGTACGCGATGACGCCGTAGGTGTCGGCGAGAATCGGTTCGAGCTGCGGCAGCTCGTACTTCACTTCCCGCCTGCCTTGCTTGCGCTCGACCCAATCGTCTACAGCACCTGCCTTCAGCGGCCCCGGACGATACAGCGCGTTCAGGACGATCAGGTCCTCGAGTCGATCGGGCCTCGCCTTCCGGAGCAGGTCGCGCATGCCCGAGCTCTCGAACTGGAAGATCCCGAACGTGGCGCCGTCCTGGAAGATCCTGTAGGTCTTCGGGTCGTCGAGCGGAACGCCGTCGATGTCGAGATCGATCCCCTCGGTCCGCTTGATCTCGGTCTGGCAATCGCGAATCAGTGTCAGCGTGCTGAGCCCGAGGAAATCCATCTTCAGGAGGCCGACGCGCTCGACCTCCTTCATGTTCCACTGCGTCGTCAGCTCGTCGCGCTGCCCTTTGTACAGCGGCGCGTAGTCGGTGATCGGCCCCGGCGCGATGACCACTCCCGCGGCGTGGACAGACGCATGTCGCGACATCCCTTCCAGGCGGCGGCCGATGTCGATGACCTCCTGGACCTTCGGATCCTTCGCGGCCATCTCCTTCAGGATCGGGTTCTCGGCCAGCGCCTTGTCGAGCGTCATGTCGAGCGCCGGCGGAATCTGCTTCGCGATGCGGTCTACATCCGCATACGGCATCTCGAGCACGCGGCCGACGTCACGGACGACCGCCTTCGCCTTCATCGTCCCGAAGGTGATGATCTGCGCGACGTTCTCGCGGCCGTACTTCCGCGTGACATAGTCGATCACCTCACCGCGGCGCCGCTCGCAGAAGTCGACGTCGATATCCGGCATCGAGATCCGTTCGGGGTTCAGGAAGCGCTCGAAGAGCAGCTCGAAGTCGATCGGATCGATGTCGGTGATCCGCATGCACCACGCGGCGAGCGAACCCGTCGCGGATCCACGCCCCGGCCCGACGGGAATGTTCGCTTCTCGGGCGTAGCGGATGAAGTCCCAGACGATGAGCAGATAGCCCGGGAACCCCATCTTCTCGATCATCTCGATCTCGTACTCGAGACGACGCTCGTATTCGTCGATCGTGTGCCGGAGGTGTCCCCAGGCGGCCAGTTCGCGCAGCCGCGGCAGCCGCTCCGCGAAGCCGTCGCGCACAACGTGCTCGAAGTAGGAATCGGTGGTAAAGCCCTCAGGCACGCCGAAGGTCGGCAGGTGGTTCTGCCCCTTCGGAATCGTGACGTCGCAGCGCTCGGCAATCAGCAGCGTGTTCCTGAGCGCCTCCGGCGTGTCCTTGAACACCTCCGCCATCTGCTCCGGGGTCTTCAGGAAGAACTGGTCGCCGTGATAGCGCATGCGCTGCGCGTCGTTGACCGTCTTGCCGGTCCCGATGCAGAGCAGGATGTCGTGCGGCTGGTGATCGCCCTGCTTCAAATAGTGCACGTCGTTCGTGCAGACGAGCGGCAGGTCGAGGTCCCGCGCGAGCGGGAGCAGTCCGCGGTTGACGACCTTCTGCTCCTCGATGCCTTGGTACTGCATCTCGAGGAAGAAGTTGTCGCGGCCGAGAATGTCGCGCAGCCGGCCGGCCGCTTCGAGCGCGGGGCGTGCCTGCTCCACTTTCAGCGCGCTCGCCACTTCACCCTTCAGGCAGCTGCTCAGGCCGATCAGCCCCTTCGCGTGCTGCGCGAGCAGATCCTTGTCGATGCGCGGCCGATAGTAGAACCCCTCCGTGTAGCCGGCGGAGACGAGCTTGATCAGGTTCTTGTAGCCTTCGTCCGTCTCGGCGAGCAGCACCAGGTGGTTCGTCTCGGTCTGGGGCCCCGATTTGTCGAACCGGCTTCCCTGCGCGACGTACACCTCGCAGCCGAGGATCGGCTTCACGCCCCGATCGCGCGCGTGATCGTGGAACACGACGGACGAGAACATGTTGCCGTGCTCGGTCACCGCGAGCGCCGGCATGTTCAGCTTGACGGCCTCGTCCAGCACCTCGTCGATGCGGCACGCGCCGTCGAGCAGGGAGAATTCGGTGTGGAGATGAAGGTGAACGAACTCAGCGCTCATCGCGGCGCCTCACACACGCCCCGACGTGCCACGGAGACACAGCGACACAGAGACACGGAGACACGTTATTCCCATTCAATGGTGGATGGTGGTTTCGACGAGATGTCGTACACCACGCGGTTGATGCCCCGCACTTCGTTCACGATGCGCGAGGAAACCGTCGCGAGCAGATCGTGCGGCAGGCGCGCCCAGTCGGCCGTCATGCCGTCCAGGCTTTCGACCGCGCGAATCGCGATCGTGTATTCATAGGTCCGCGCGTCGCCCATCACCCCTACGCTCCGCACCGGCAGCAGCACCGCGAAGCTTTGCCAGAGCCGCTCGTACCAGCCGGCCCGCCGTATTTCCTCGGCGACGATCTTGTCCGCGAGCCGGAGGAGATCGAGCCGCTCTTTCGTGATTTCGCCAAGCAGCCGGACAGCAAGGCCCGGGCCGGGAAACGGCTGCCGGACGACGAACTCGCGATCGAGTCCCAGGTCCTGGCCGACGCGCCGCACTTCGTCCTTGAACAGGTCGCGCAGCGGCTCCACCAGCTTGAAGTGCATCCGCTCCGGCAGGCCCCCGACGTTGTGATGGCTCTTGATGACCACCGCGGGCCCGTGAACAGAGGCGGACTCGATGACATCCGGGTAGAGCGTGCCCTGCGCGAGGAAGTCGAACCCGCCCAGCTCCTTCGCGCGCTTCTCGAACACGTCGATGAAGGTGGCGCCGATGATCTTCCGCTTCCGTTCCGGATCGACGACGCCGGCGAGCCGCTCGAGAAAGGTGCTCGACGCGTCGACGAAGTCGAGCGGCAGCTGCATCTTCCCGGTGAACCGCTTGACGATCTGATTCGCCTCGTCGTACCGCAGCAGCCCGTTGTCCACGAAGATGCAGGTGAGGCGATCGCCAATCGCGCGATGAATCAGCATCGCGGCGACCGTGGAGTCCACACCGCCGGAAAGGCCGCACACGACCTTGCCCATCCCGACCTGCCGTGTGATCCGCGCCGTCGCGTCCTCGACAAACGACGCAATCGTCCAGTCACCCGTGCAGCCGCAGACGCCGTACGCGAAGTTGCGCAGGATCGCGAGGCCGTGATCGGTGTGCGCGACTTCCGGGTGAAAGAGCAACGCATAGAGCTGCCGCTCGGGCGCTTCCATCGCGGCAATCGGCGCGGTCGCGCTCGTCGCCGCCACGTGAAATCCCGGCGGCACCGCGTTCACGTCGTCGCCGTGGCTGGCCCAGACGCGCAGTTCGGCGGGCACCTGCGTGAAGAGCTTCGGCGGCGCGCCGTTGCCCGTCACGCGGACGTTCGCGTGGCCGAACTCGCGCTGGCCCGAACGGCGGACCTCGCCGCCGAGGACGTCGGTCATCAGCTGCATGCCATAACAGATGCCGAGCACCGGCGTGCCGAGGTCGAACAATTCCGGCGCGCATCTCGGCGCACCGGCCTCCGACACGCTCTTCGGTCCACCTGAGAGAATGATCCCGACGGGATTTTTCGCCTTGAGGGTCTCGAGCGACGTGTTGAATGGAACGATCTCGGAATACACCGACAGCTCACGCAACCGTCGAGCAATGAGTTGTGTGTACTGCGAGCCAAAGTCCAGGACGAGGATGGTCTGGTGGGCCACGAACGGCGGTATTATCCCACAAGGAATAGTGTCTCGACGGATCAGCGCCACCGTATTTGCGATCTTTCTCCTCGCTGAGGTCGCCACCGGCAGCGTCTGTTTGGGCGCCGAACCCAAAAAGAAAATCCTCCCGGTCCCGCTTCCGCTTCTTCCCGTCGTGCAGGAATGGATCGCCACGCTCGATGACGTGCCTTCGGCCGGAGGCGCGATGGATGACGAGCGCGTCTACATTCCGATCGAGCCGGAAACGATCGTCGCGCTGAGCCGTTCGAGTGGAGCGAAGCTCTGGACGCGCGACATCGAGTCGATGTGGCCGCCCGTCGTCATCGAGAACACCGTGTTCGTCGCGGCGAGCGACGAGATTCACGCCCTTGATCCAGCGACTGGAGACACCCGGTGGCGCGTGTCGTACGAGGAGCGAATGATCGCGCCGCTGACGGCCGCAGAAATGATGATTCGCAAGGATCCTGGAGCCAAGCCCGTTCCGATTCCGGTGCTCATCGCGCTGTTCGACAAGGGCCTGGCCGTGGCGTTCGACGCACGGAATGGCCGCGTGTACTGGAGTCAACCGCTCGGCGCGCCGACGCATTTCGCGCCGGCGTCCGACGGCGTGCGCGCGTTCTTCGCGCTCGACGACAGCCGCGTGGTCGCCCTGAGCCTCGCCGACGGCCGCGTCGAGTGGGAGCAGAAGCTCGAAGGGATGCTCAACCAGCCGTCGTTCACGCGCGACCGGGTCTTCGTCGGGTCGAACACGAACCTGCTGTTCGCGCTCGACAACGCCAACGGCCGCCTGGCGTGGCGGTGGAAGACCGGCGGCGACGTCATCGGCACGAGCGGCGATAGCAAGGGCGGCGCGTACTACGCATCGCTCGACAACGTGCTGCGCGCGGTGAACCGCGGCAACGGGAACCAGCGCTGGATCAAGGAGATTCCCACGCGTCCGCTGCTGCCGCCGCAGACCTTTGGCGACGGGATGATGTACGAAGAGATTGTCGTGCTGACGGGCGTCACGTCCGAGATCGACGCGTTCGCCGCGAAGACCGGCGCGGCGGTCGGGATGTACATGCCGCTGTCGGACCTGCAGGGCGCACCGCTGATCGATCCCGTCCTGAAGCCGTATGGGGTGGCGATGGTGGTGATCACGCGCGATGGCCGGGCGATTGGACTCACGTCGTCCGCGATGCTGCTCCCGGAGCCCGCCGCCGCGCCGTTCACGTCGGATCTACCCGGCCGCCGCCTGGAACGAGAACGCTTTACCCCGGCGACGCGGTAGACAACCGAGATAAGTTCTCGCCTCCGATCTGATTCAACATCCCGGGGGCGGTACGCGATTGTGGGGCGAGCCTTGTCAGGCTCGCCAGGATGTGGCGCGAACCTTGT
>DASQAX010000269.1:0-6710 GCA_035635535.1 Vicinamibacterales bacterium
GCACCGCCGCGAGGCGCGCAGCACCGCGCCGCCGTCGCCGACGCCGCACAGCGACCCGAGCGCAAAGAGGCTCTCGTACTCGACGCGCACGCCCGCGTCGTTCAATTCGTAGAGGTGTTCGCAGCCGATGGTGCACGCGACGCAGCTCGCACGGGCCCGTGGATAGGCGGCGCCCAGCTCCGCCGGCGACAGGTTCGGCGCCTCCGCGAAGGTGCCCTGTTGAAAATTTCGCGTCGGCAGCGCACCGAACCGGTTGAGCGTGAGCAGGTTCGCCGCTGTTCCCAGCTCACGATACTTGGCGGTAGCCGGGCCGAAGGACCGCTGCGACAGATCGCGGCTCAACTCGACGAGCGCGTCCGGATCGGCCCACTCGCATCGCCGCGTGCCGCGAACCGCCAGGGCCTTGATGTTCTTGGCGCCGAGCACGGCGCCGGAGCCGCCGCGGCCCGCGTGTCGCCGATCGTGCGAGATGGTCGCGTAGCGTACGCCGCGCTCTCCGGCCGGTCCGATCGACGCGATCCGGAAATCGGGCCCGAGCCTGGCTCGCACCTTCTCCTCGGTCACGGGACACGCGTCGCCGCGCAGGTCTTCCGCGGACTCGAGCCGGACGTCGCCGTCGTCGATCACGAGCAGCGAGAGCCCGCTCGCACGCCCGACGATGACGAGTGCGTCGCTGCCACAGCGTTTGCCGGCGAGCGCGAAGCCGCTGCCCGCAAGCGAGTCGTTGACGCGTTGCGTCAGCGGGCTGCGGCTGACGACGGCAAATTTCGCGGACGTCGTGAGCGGCGTGCCGACAAGTGGGCTGAAGGCGAAGACGAGAGGTGCCTCCGGCGAGAGCGGATCGGCAACGGCGCCCCCTTCATCGATGAGGAGTCGAGTGCCGAGGCCACTACCGCCGATGTACTGCCGCAGCAGCGCGTCGCCAAGCGGCACGCGCCCGGCGCGGCCGGTCGAGACGTCGATGCGGAGATAGCAGCCGTGATATCCGGGTGGCATTCGTCAATGCAAAATGCAAAATTCAAGATGCAAACCGCATGTGCTTGTAACAGGCGGGGTGAACGCCGTTGCGACGTTCACCCGGTTGTCGCGACGCGCGCGAGGTTTGCATTTTGAATTTTGCATTTTGAATTACCTGCAGCCATCAGCCGCCAGCGTCAGCAGACAACAGCAGCAATCGGTCGTCGGCGGCCAGCGACGTATTCAGGTCGCGAACAAACTGATCGCCATTGAGGTTGGCGGCAACCGAGGCGTGGAGACCGCCCGCGGTCATCAGTTCACGCAGCGCGGGGAACCGGGCCGCCAGCACGGCGAGCGCCTCGCCGAGCGTCCCGGCGTCGATCTCGACCTCCGACAGGCCGGCGCGCTCGCGCGGAATACCCAGGAATTCCACGTGCATGGTGTAACTTTAATCGGTCCAATGAGCCTTTCCTACTGGCGCGTATCAACTGGTGTACTGATTCGCACGACAGCCCTTCGAACGCGGTTTCGCTGGGCGCGACAACGGAGCGCCCAGTTATGACGTCGGAAAGATCCCCCAGGAAACGCAAGCAGTCACGGGTGCGCGCGACGCCGAAGGGACGGGCGGTCGATGCGCAGGCACGGGAAGACGTGGTCGCCCTGCTCGGCGACGAGCCGCGCCGCCGCGACCTGCTGATCGAGTACCTGCACCTGGTCCAGGACCGTTTCGGTTGCCTGTCCGCCGCACACCTGGTCGCGCTCGCCGCCGAGATGAAGATGGCGATGGCCGAGGTCTACGAGGTGGCGACCTTCTATCACCACTTCGACGTGGTGAAGGAGGGTGACACGCGGCCTCCCGCCATCACGGTGCGCGTCTGCGATTCGATTGCCTGCGAGCTCGCGGGATCGCACGAGCTGCTCGAGACCTTGCCGTCGACGCTCGGCACGGACGTTCGCGTGCTGCATGCGCCATGCGTCGGCCGATGCGACACCGCCCCCGTCGCGGTCGTCGGCCAGAATCCGGTGCCGCACGCGACCACCGACAAGGTTGCCGCGCTCGTCCGGGCTGGAGCCGTCACGCATCCCTCGTCCGACGTGGTCGTGACGCCAGCCCACATCGACTACAAGGCGTACCGCGCGGGCGGCGGATACGCGCTTGCCGCATTGTGCGTCGGCGGCGGACGAACGGGGGCGGACGTCATTGCGCTGATGGAAGACTCCGGACTTCGCGGCCTCGGTGGCGCGGGCTTCCCCGCGGGCCGCAAGTGGAAGATCGTCGCGGCTGAACCGGCGCCGCGCCTGATGGCGGTCAACATCGACGAGGGCGAGCCGGGCACGTTCAAGGACCGCTACTACCTCGAGCGCGACCCGCACCGCTTCCTGGAGGGCGCCGTCGTCGCGGCGTGGGCGATCGGCATCGATGACGTCTATATCTACCTGCGCGACGAGTATCACGGCTGCCGCGCCATCCTCGAACGCGAGCTCGCCAGCCTTCGCGACGACCCGCCGTGCAGGATTCCACGGTTCCACCTTCGCCGCGGCGCGGGCGCCTACATCTGCGGCGAAGAGTCGGCGATGATCGAGTCGATCGAGGGCAGGCGCGGTGAGCCGCGTCTTCGTCCGCCGTACGTCGCGCAGGTCGGGCTCTTCGGACGCCCCACCCTCGAGCACAACATGGAAACGCTGCACTGGGTGCGCGACATCGTCGACAAGGGGCCGGGCTGGTTTGCCGGTCACGGACGCAACGGCCGCAAGGGGCTGCGCTCCTTCTCAGTGAGCGGCCGCGTCAAGCGGCCGGGCGTTCACGTCGCGCCCGCGGGCATCACCCTCCTCGAACTGATCGACGAGCACTGCGGCGGCATGCTGGATGGGCACACGCTGTACGGCTACCTCCCGGGCGGCGCTTCCGGCGGCATCCTGCCGGCGTCAATGGCGAACGTCCCGCTCGACTTCGATACGTTGACGCCGTACGGCTGCTTCATCGGCTCCGCCGCCATCGTCGTGCTCTCCGACAAGGACACGGCGGCGGCCGCGGCACGGAACGTGATGAAGTTCTTCGCGGACGAATCGTGCGGCCAGTGCACGCCCTGCCGCGTCGGCACGCAGAAGGCGTTCGAGCTGATGAACGACCGCCACTGGGACAAGCCGCTGCTGCAGGAATTGTCGCAGGCGATGGCGGACGCGTCGATCTGCGGGCTCGGTCAGGCCGCGCCGAATCCCGTGCTCTCGGTGCTGAAGTATTTTCCGGGTGAAGTCGAATGATGCACCAGGCGACCGCGCCGCTCACGCCGGCGCTGGTGACCTTCACGCTCAACGGGAAGACCCTCGTCACCCGCGACAACCAGACGATCCTGCAGGTCGCGAGCGAGCACGGCATCGAGATCCCGCGGCTCTGCTACATGGACGGCATGCGCGCGGACGGCAACTGCCGCACGTGCATGGTCGAGATCAAGGGCGAGCGCGTGCTGGCGCCATCGTGCTGCCGCTACCCGAAGGACGGGATGGAGGTGACGACCAACAGCGCGCGTGCCGTCACCAGCCAGAAGATGTCGATCGAGCTGCTGCTGTCGGACGTTCCCGAGACCGTCTACACGCTGAACTCGGAGCTCGATCTCTGGGCGAAGAAGATGAGCATCGGCAAGCCGCGGTTTCGCGCGCGGCGGCAGCCTGTCGAGGATGTCTCGCATCCCGCCATCGACGTCCATCTCGACGCCTGCATCCAGTGCAAGCGGTGCGTGCGCGCGTGCCGCGAGGAGCAGGTCAACGACGTCATCGGCTACGCGTTCCGCGGCGGGCGCTCGAAGATCGTCTTCGACCTCGACGACCCGATGGGCGAGTCGACGTGCGTGGCCTGCGGCGAGTGCGTGCAGGCCTGTCCGACCGGCGCGTTGACGCCGGCGCGTGGTGTCGCGACGGTACAGACGGAAAAGACGGTGGACTCTGTATGTCCGTACTGCGGCGTCGGGTGTCAGCTCACGTATCACGTCAGCGACGACCGCATCCTGTTCGTGCAGGGGAAGGACGGTCCCGCGAACTCGAGCCGCCTGTGCGTGAAGGGCCGGTACGGGTTCGACTACGTCCAGCATCGGCATCGCCTGACGAAGCCGCTGATCCGCAAGCCGGGCATCCCGAAGCACAAGGACTTCACCGTCGATCCCGAGCAGTGGAGCGACGTCTTCCGCGAGGCGACGTGGGAGGAAGCGCTCGACCTCGCGGCCAGCGGCCTGCGCGACGCGCGCGACACGTACGGCAAGCGGGCGCTTGCCGGTTTCGGCTCGGCGAAAGGGACGAACGAAGAGGCGTACCTCTTTCAGAAGCTGGTTCGCACCGGCTTCGGGTCCAACAACGTCGATCACTGCACGCGTCTGTGCCACGCGTCGAGCGTCGCGGCGCTCATGGAAGGGATCAACTCCGGCGCCGTGTCGAACCAGGTGCGCGACGTCGCGAACGCCGATCTGCTGTTCGTCATCGGCGCGAACCCGACCATGAACCATCCGGTGGCGGCGACCTGGATGAAGAATGCCGTGAAGCGCGGCGCGACGCTGATCGTCGCCGACCCGCGCCGCAGCGATCTGTCGCGTCATGCCACCTGTTACCTTCAGTTCAACCCCGATACCGACGTCGCGCTCCTCAACGCGCTCCTCCACGTCATCGTCGAGGAAGGCCTCGTCGACGCTGAGTTCGTCCGCGATCGGACGTCTGGATACGAGGCGCTCGTCGAGAACGTGCGCAGGTTCTCGCCCGAGGCGATGGCGCCAATCTGCGGCATCGACGCCGACACGATTCGCCGCGTCGCGCGGCTCTACGCCTCGTCAAAGGGGTCGATGATCTTCTGGGGCATGGGGATTTCGCAGCACGTGCACGGCACGGACAACGCGCGCTGCCTCATCGCGCTCGCGCTCTCGACCGGTCAGATCGGCAGGCCGGGCACCGGCCTGCACCCGCTGCGGGGCCAGAACAACGTGCAGGGCGCGTCCGACTCGGGGCTGATCCCGATGTTCTACCCCGACTACCAGCGGGTGAACGCGCCGCAGGCGCGGCAGCGGTTCGAGACGCTGTGGAAGACCGCGCTCGATCCGGATCCCGGGCTGACGGTCGTCGAGATCATGAACGCGGCGAAGACCCACGATATCCGCGCGATGTACATCATGGGCGAGAACCCGGCGATGTCCGATCCCGACGTCGACCACGCGCGCGAGGCGCTCGCGGCGCTCGATCATCTGGTCGTGCAGGACATCTTCCTCACCGAGACCGCGTACCTCGCGGATGTCGTGCTGGCGGCAACCGCATGGCCGGAGAAGGTCGGCACCGTCACCAACACGGATCGCATGGTGCAGCTCGGACGGAAGGCGATCGAGCCGCCCGGCGATGCGAAGGAGGACTTCTGGCTGCTGAATGAATTGGGGCGGCGCCTGGGGCTCGATTGGAGTTACACGCACCCGCGCGAGGTCTTCGCCGAGATGCGCACCTGCATGGACTCCATCGCCGGCATTACGTGGGAGCGCCTCGAACGCGAATCCTCCGTGACGTATCCGTGTGTCAAGGAAGGCGACCCCGGTGAGCCGGTCGTCTTCGTCGATCGCTTCCCCACCGCGAACGGCCGCGGCAGGTTCGTGCCCGCGGATCTCATTCCGGCCGCCGAGCGTCCCGATGCGGACTATCCGATCGTGCTCATCACAGGGCGGCAGCTGGAGCACTGGCACACGGGTGCGATGACCCGTCGTGCCGCCGCGCTCGATTCGATCGAGCCGGAACCGGTCGCATCGGTGCACCCGCTCGACCTCGAGCTTCTGGGCGTCACGCCGGGCGACATCCTGACGATCGCCTCCCGGCGCGGCAGCATCTCGCTCTACGCGCGCGCGGACGACGGGATGCCGCGCGGCGCGGTGTTCGTCCCGTTCTGCTACTACGAGGCGGCGGCGAACCTGCTCACCAACCCGGTGCTCGATCCGTTCGGCAAGATCCCCGAATTCAAGTACTGCGCGGTGAAGGTGACGCCAGGCGGCCCCGCGCCCGAGCGTCTGAGCTTCGGCGGCGGGACGCTGCTCGCGCCGGAACCGCGCGCGAGCGGGTAATGCACTGCAGCCATGAATGCAGGCGGAATCGTTCTCTGCGGTGGGAAATCGACGCGGATGGGCACCTCGAAGGCGCTGCTGCCGTTCGGCCCCGAAACGATGCTGCAGCGTGTCGTCAGGCTTCTCGAGACCGTCGTCTCGCCGATCGTGGTCGTCGCCGCCGCCGATCAGCAGCTACCGGACCTGCCGCCAGACGTCATCGTCTCGCGCGATGAGCGCGAGGCACGCGGCCCGCTGGAGGGACTTCGCGCCGGCCTGAAGGCGCTGCCTGTGGACGTCGACGCGGCGTACGTCACGAGTTGCGACGTGCCGCTCCTCGTGCCCGCCTTCGTTCGCCAGATGCTCGATCTCGCGGAGGGGTATGACGTCGCGGTGATCGAGAGCGAAGGGTTCGCGCATCCGCTGTCGGCGGTCTATCGGCGGGCGACGTTGGCGTACATCGAAGACCTGCTCGCGCACGATCGGCTGCGGCCGGCGTTTCTCTTCGAGGCGGTCAACACGCGCCGGGTGAACCCGGCGCAGCTGACCGCCGATCCCGGGTTGCGCACCCTGCGCAACCTCAATACGCGACAGGACTACGAGCAGGCGCTCGCCGACGCCGGGCTTTAGAAGTTCAGCTGCGCGCTGAACTGCAGGATGCGCGGGTCCTGCACCTCGGTCGGCTGCCGCCACTGCGGG
>DASQAX010000270.1:0-3889 GCA_035635535.1 Vicinamibacterales bacterium
AAGACGGCGGAGACCGCCGCCAAGGCGGCAAAGAAGTCCACGACGACCGGCACCAAGGCGAAGAAGACGACCAAGGCGAAGGCGGACGTCACCGCCTGAGGCGGTGCTGTCGGAACGGACGCTCCGCCTCCTCGCCTGCCCGCGGGATCAGCGTCCGCTGATCCCGTCCGACCCCTCGACCCCACTCGGGGCAAGCGCCGCGCTCATCTGCGGCGAAGGCCACCGGTACTCGATCGTCGAAGGCATCCCGGTCCTGCTGCGTGACGACGTCGAGCAGACGCACTGGGCGGCGGTCCTGTCGCTCGAATCGGCGCGGCTGGGGGCGGCGCTCGACGACTGGGCCGCGCCCGCGCCGCGCGAAGGCGTCCACCATTTCGTCCAGGAAGCCATTGGCGCGACCGGCGGCAACCTCTACCGCTCGCTGATCGGACGCCTGCCGAAGTATCCGATTCCCGACATCCCGCTCGAGGAAGGCCGCGGCCGCACGCTCGTCGACATCGGCTGCAACTGGGGCCGATGGACGATCGCGGCGGCGCGGCTTGGCTACCGTCCCATCGGCATCGATCCCTCGCTGCAGGCGCTGCTGGCCGCGCGCGCGGTCTGCGCGCAGCTTGGCGTGGACGCCGATTTCGTGATTGGCGACGCGCGCCATCTACCGCTGCGCAGCGCGTCGATCGACACCGCGTTCTCGTACAGCGTCATTCAGCACTTTTCGAAGACGGACGCCGCGCAGGCGGCCGCCGACATCGGACGCGTGCTGGCGCCAGGCGGGACGGCGCTCGTCCAGATGCCGAACGTGTATGGCGTCCGCTGCCTGGTCCAGCAGGCGCGGCGCCGCTTCCGCGAGCCGCAGAAGTTCGAGGTCCGCTACTGGTCGCCGCCGGAGCTTCGCCGCGCGTTCGAGCGCGCGATCGGCCCGACGCGCCTGTCGGTCGACGGCTTCTTCTCGCTGAACGCGCAGCCCGCTGAAGCCGACCTCCTGCCGGTGCATCTGCGCGCGCTGGTGCATACGTCCGCGGCGCTCGCGCGCGTCGCGAACCACGTGCCGCCGCTCGTCAACGTCGCGGACAGCCTCTGGGTGAGAGCCTCGAAGCCCTGAACGTGACGGGGTCACTCCCGCGCAGCGCCCGCGGGGGATCGCGCCGCTCTCTACGCAAAGGTGTCGCCCATGAGATTACGGAACCATCCACGCATGGTGTCGAAATTCTCGCGCGTCGCGTTCCCCGCCTCGGTCGCCGCTCCGCCGACCGGCGTCATGGTCCGTGAGACGCCGTCGTACTTGAAGACCACCGACAGCCACGACGCCCTGTCGGCGCTGACCGGACTGAACACGGTGGAATTGGTGACCGGGTCCGGATCGGGCAGGTCGCCGCGCAGCATCCGCGTGATGGCGTCGGCACACACTTTCGCCTGCGCGTTGCCGACGTGGCCGCCTTTGGGCTGCGTGGTGGATGCGGAATCGCCGAGGACGTGAATATTTGCCGCCGCCGTGGACTGGTAGGTCACGACGTCGACGCCCGCGTATCGGCCGCCGTTGGCGTTGTTCAGCCCGGTATCCTGGATGATCCGGCCGGCCCGCTGCGGCGGAATCGCATTGATCACGTTGGCGGTGATCGACCCGATGCTCGTGTTCAGCGTCCTCGTGCTCGCGTCGATGCTGTTCAGCGTCACGCCCTTGTGGTGCTCGATGATGTCCGGGTAGTCCACCGTGAACGCGCGCGTGAAGGTTGTCTTTTCAGCCAGGAAATCCGCGTTGGCGTCGAGGACGATCACCTTCGATCCCGGCTTGTTCACCCTGAGGAAATCCGCGACGACGCAGGCGCGATCGTACGGCCCGGCGGTCGCCCGGAAAGGTGGCAGCGGAATCGTCAGGACGAACACGCCTCCGGCCGGCATGGCCTGGATCTGATCTCTGAGCGCGATCGTCTGTGGGCCGGCCTTCCACGCATGCGGCACCGCCGCCTGCGCCTCAGGCGATTCGAGGCCGGGGATGGTGGCGAAGTCGACGCCTGGCGCGACAATCACCTTGTCGTAGGGAAACTCGCGGCCGTCGAGCGTGCGGACCTTCTGGCTGATCGGGTCGATCGACGACGCCTCGCCCCGCACCACGTTGACACCGTAGCTCTGGGCCAGCCGGGTGAGCGTAAACCTCTGGTTGCTCAGCGAGCGGCTGCCGTTGAGGACCAGGTTGCTCATGATGCACGTGTAGTACTGCGGATCGCGCTCGATCAGCGTGACCTGCACGCCGGTGCCGCCCCACAGCCGCAGGTACTTCGCGGCGGTCGCCCCTGCCATGCCGCCGCCGACGACGACCACCCGGCCGTTCGCGCCGGTGTTCCCCGGCACGACGGGCGCTCCGCCATCGTCGCCCCAACCGATTCTTGGCAGCGCCAACCCGAGCGCGCCCGCCCCGATGTATTGAGTGAACCTCCGACGATTCATCATAAAGTCCTCGCAGTCAGTCGCAGCTCGACCGCATCGGCTCGCCGTCGAGCTGCACGCGTCAGTCCGGTTGCTTCGAGAAGAAGTCCGCGATCAGGAGCAGCTGCGCGTCGGTGTAGCCGCGAGCCTGAACGTGCATGACGTTGGCGTTGGCCGGCTGCGCTCTGAATTCGAGCAGTGCCTCGAAAATGTCGTCTGCATCTTCGCCGGCAAGCTCCGGGATGCTGCCGAGGGAGCGCCCGTTCGTCCCGTGGCACTGGAAACAGTTCGAGGCAAGCAATCGACCCGGGTGAGGAGGTTGTGGTGGACTCTGACCGAAGGTCACGGGCGCGAGCCCGATCAGGACTGCGAGCACGAGGATATACACGCCACGCATCGGCGCCTCCTTTTGCAGCGTCGGGGTTTCGGTTTTCGGGGGAGCGGGTCTACAGGCGACGCGCTGGGGTCACGTCGCGGTTACCGGGCGCGACTGCGGGCAATTACTATGCCCGTGAAGGGCAATTTGTGGATGTCGTTCCCACGGCATAGGTTGTTGCTTGACCAGCACGTTTCGCGAGCCGCGAATTGTGTATGCTTCCGAGCCGTACGATCTCCACGTACGACTAGAAAGGCGTGCTGATGCCGTCGCACGATGAGGCGGCGTTGGCCGGTTTGTAACGGTCCAGCATCGCGACCACGTCGGCGGCGCCCGTGCTGAGAGCGAAGCAGTGAAGACGACGCCAGCCTGACGCGTCCACCCTCGCGCCGCGCAGCATCAGCAGTTCGACCATTTCGGCCCGGCGCGCGCCGACGGCCGCCTCGAGCGGTGTGAGCGCTCCTGCTGCGATCACGCCGGGCTGCAGCCATGATCTCGTCGATCGCGTCGTGGACCTGCAGCGGCATGCGCATCAGGCCGTACGAGATGGACGCGGCCAGCAGCGCCGCGCACGCGCAGACGGTCAGGCGAGGGGCAGGCACGGCAAGGCGCGCGCGCCGAGCTTCCGGTCGATCCGCGCGAGCCGGTACTTGACGGCTTCCTGGCGGGCAGCGGTCGCCTGCAGCGGCAGCGCCTGCAGCGCGAAGGCGCGCGCCGCTTCCAGGTCGCGGACGCGATGCTCGTGATGGACGGCGAGCGCCTCCGTGGCCTCGCGCCCATAGCCCGGCGGGCAGCCGCGCATGCCGAGCAGCTCGCGCCACGCGGCAGCTGCCTCCTGGTACCGGCGAAGGCGCCGCAGCAGGATCGCCGACGCCCTCAACGCATCCGCGCGAAGATCGCCAGTGCAGGGGCGGACCTTCAGACCCGCCTCAGCATCCACGCACACGCGATACGCCGCGAGCGCGTCCTCGAACATGCCGGCACGTTCGTAGAGCCGCCCCATACCGAATGCTTCGCGCGGCGTCGTCACGGACGAGGGGCCGTCTTCGAGCAGGTGCGAGGCGCGAGCGGTGAGCATCGCGAGCGAGACGA
>DASQAX010000271.1:0-2021 GCA_035635535.1 Vicinamibacterales bacterium
GCGATCGACACGAGCCGCCCACACGACCATCGCGATCGACGCCACGACGTAGCAGCCGCCGGTGATGAATCCGATCTCGAGATTCGACAGCTGCGCCGTCTTGAGAATCTGCGGCAGCCAGATGCCGACGCCGTACGACCCGGCCGTGAACCCGAATTGCGCCAGCGCCAGGATCAGCACGCGCGGGTCCTTCAACGCCGGCAGCAGATGACGCTGTTCTTTCTCGCGCCGCTCGCTCGCGATTCGAGCGCGCACGAGGCGCCGCTCGTCCTCGGTGAGAAACGTCGCGTCTTCCGGGCCGTCGGGGAGCACCCAGAATGCCGCGATGCCAAGCAGCGCCGCGGGGATCCCCTCGATGATGAAGAGCCACTTCCAGCCGGCGAGGCCCCCGACCCCGTCCATCTGCAGCAGGAGGCCCGACACGGGTCCGCCGACGACGGTGGACGCCGGAATGCCGACGAGGAACCACGCGAGCATCCGCGCGCGGTATTCGGCCGGAAACCAGGTCGCCAGGTAGAAGGTGATGCCGGGAAAGAACCCCGCTTCGGCGACGCCGAGCAGGAACCTGAGGAGGTACCAGCTTTGCGGTCCGGTGACGAACGCCGTCGCCGCCGAGACGATGCCCCAGGTGATCATGATCCGGGCGATCCACGTGCGCGCGCCGTAGCGGTACAACGCGATGTTGCTGGGGATCTCGAACGCGCTGTAACTGAAAAACAGGAGGCCCGCGCCGAAGCCGAACTGGGTCGCCGTCAGCCCGGTGTCGGCGTTCATCGTCAGCGCGGCGAAGCCGACGTTGTTCCTGTCCATGTAGTTCAACAGGTAGGCGAACGTCAGGAACGGCACGAGGCGCCACGCGGCCTTCCTGAAGGCGGCGCGTTCGACGTCTGCGGCGGAGAGCGGTGGGTGCGCGGCGATCGCTCCGGTGGCCATGGGACCCTTTCTCGATCCGGGCGCGAGTATTGATCGGGAACGCGTCCCGGGTCGCGCGCCGATTACGAAGCCGCCGTCACCCCGCGAACACCGTGCCGATCGATGAACTCACCAATCAATCCCGACGTCCTGCGTCGACCGTCGGCGCGGGCCGCGTCGGCGGCCAGGAATGCGGCGTCCCACGCGCCGCCCGCCGCCGCGTCGGCCATCCGGGCGGCGGACGCGTACGTGACGAGCTCCACATCGACGCCGAGGTGCCGGCCCAGCGCGTGAGCGAGATCGACGGCGATGCCGCGCGGCTCCCCGGTCACCGGGTCGCGCCCCGCGAGGAGCGCGTTGCCGAGATTGATGCCTGCGCGCATCACGCCCTGCGTCACGACGGCAATCTGCTGTTGATGCGCGGGTAGACCCTCCGCGCGTTCGACTCGAATATCTTCGCCTTGTCGGCGCCGCCCATCCACGCGACGCCGTCGACGTAGCGTTTCGTGTCGTCGAAGTAATGGCCCGTCTCGGGATCGATCCCCTTGACCGCACCAACCATCTCGGACGCGAACAGGATGTTGTCGACCGGCACGACTTTCAGCAGCAGCTCGATCCCGGGATAGTGATAGACGCACGTGTCGAAGAACACGTTGTCGCGCATGAGATCGGTGAGCGGCGGCCGTTTCAGATCCTGCGCGAGCCCGCGGTAGCGTCCCCAGTGATACGGGACGGCCCCGCCGCCGTGCGGGATGACGATACGCAGCGCCGGGAAGTCGCGGAACAGGTCGCCCAGCAGGAACTGCATGAACGCCGTCGTGTCCGCGTTGAGATAGTGCGCGCCGGTCGCATGGAAGTTCGGGTTGCAGGACGCGCTCACGTGCACCATGGCGGGCACGTCGAGCTCGACCAGCTTCTCGTAGAGCGGATACCATGCGCGGTCCGTCAGCGGGGGCGCGGTCCAGTGCCCGCCCGACGGGTCCGGATTGAGGTTGCAGCCGATGAACCCGAGCTCGTTCACGCAGCGCTCGAGCTCGCCGATGCAGTCGGCCGGAGAACCGCCCACGGACTGCGGCAACTGGCAGACGCCGACGAACTGCTTCGGGAAC
>DASQAX010000272.1:0-15065 GCA_035635535.1 Vicinamibacterales bacterium
GCTGCTCACCTACGACGAGTCGCCCTACGTGTCGCAGGCGTACCAGGCGTCGCTCGAAGGGGCCGTCGGCCGCAGCGAGATGTTCGCCTCACGCGATTTGCCGCCGGAGCTGCCCGAATGGGTCGAATCGCTCCAGCAGGACAACGTCCGATCGCTCTCGGTCCTGCTGATCACGGATCTGCTGCGCATCGAGACCAACGAGGACCGCGCCGTCGAGATTGCCGGCGACATGTCGATCCTCGTGGACGATCTCCTGCTGTCGGGCGATTTTTCGAACTCGGCGCTGGTCCTGCGCGAGCTGCGAAAGGCGAGCGAAGGGAAGGTGGCGCCAGCGGCGGCGCGCGCGGCGCTCACCACGGTCGGCGAGTCGATCGCCCTGCGGGAGGCCGCGTCGATGCTCAGCGACTTCGACGAGCCGACGCTCGCGACGTTCATCGAGAGCTGCGAATCGATCGGCCCCATCTCCATCCGGTCGCTGCACCCGGTCCTCCAGAGCGAAACCGAGACGCCGGCGTTCGCGCGCGCGCGCGACCTGACCCAGCGCTTCGGCGCGGCTGGCGTCAACTACATCGCGCCGCTGGCCGACGACAGCCGGTGGTTCGTGCAGCGCACCGCCGCGGCGCTGCTCGGGTCCACGCGCAGCGCCGACGCGGTCGGCCCCCTGCAGACGCTGCTGCGGCGCACCGACCCGCGCGTCCTGCGCCAGGCGGTGGCGGCGCTGGCCGGCATCGACGACCCCGCGGCCGCCAGGGCGGTCCAGACGGCGCTTCGCGCGGCGTCCGGCGCCGGACGGGCCGCTGTCATCGAGGCGCTGGTGGCCGAAAAGGATCCACGAGTGGTGCCGATGCTCAGCCGCATCCTGAGCGAAAGCGACCCGTTCGGACAGGACCACCAGACCGTGCTCGACACGCTGGATGCCGTCCGGCAGCTGGCCGACGAGCGCGCGGTCGGCGCCGTCGCGACCATCATGCGCCGCAAGAGGTTCTTCGCCCGGAGGAAGGCGCGCGCCTTCAAGGGGGCCGCCGTGGATGCGCTCGCCGCCATCGGGACCGCGCGGGCGACGTCGGCGCTCGCCGAGGCGGCGCGGACGGGCGACCGGCTGCTCCGCCGCGTCATCCGGGAGAAGGGCGCGCCGGCATGAGCCGGAACCCCGACGAGCTCGTTCGACGGCTGGCCGCGGGCCTCCGTGCCGCCGAGCTCTACGCGCCGCAGCATCCACTGGTGCAGCGCTCCATCGCCTCGCTCACCTCCGCGTGCACGGCGCACCTCTCCGACGCCTCCTCGCTGGTCGTCGGGTTCATCGGCGACGACGTGGTCGTCAACGACACGCGGCTCGGCAGGGGCTCCGCCTCGCTCACGGGCTTCGTTCGCGGCCTTCGGGATCGCGAGATCGAGAAGATCACGTTCCATCGCGGGGTCACCGCGGCGGAAGTCCAGGCGTTTCTGGGCGAGCTCGCCGACCGCCGGTCGAAGACGCCGCTGCTCGACCGGCTCTCCGCGCGCGGCGTCAAGCGCGTGGTCATCGGCAAGCTCTCGGTCGAGGACACGCCGCAGGACGCGCTCGGCATCGAGGCGGCGCGCCGCGTGTACAGCACCGCGGTCTCGTCGGCCGAATCGCTCTGGCAGCAGGCGAGGTCGGGCGAGAAGCCCGATCCGGAAAGCGCCCGCAAGATCATCGACAGCCTCGCGAACATCGTCACGCAGGACCGCACGTCGCTGATGGCGCTGACGGCGCTGAAGAAGTACGACAACTACACCTTCACCCACATGGTGAACGTCGCGGCGCTGGCGATGGCGCAGGCGCGCGCGCTGAACCTGGAGGGACCGCTGCTGCGCGAGTTCGGCTTCGCGGCGCTGATGCACGACATCGGCAAGGTGAACACGCCGCTCGAGGTCCTGAACAAGCCGGGCAAGCTGACGGCAGAAGAATTCGGGATCATGAAGATGCACGTGGTGGACGGCGCGCACATCCTGCGCCGGACGCCCGAGATGCCGGCGCTCGCGCCCGTCGTCGCCTTCGAGCATCATCTGCGGCAGGACCTGAGCGGCTACCCGGAGAACATCGGCCACCGCAAGCTGAACCTGTGCACGCAGATCGTCAGCATCGCCGACGTCTTCGACGCGCTGCGCAGCAACCGGCCCTATCGCGAAGGGCTCGCGACCGCGCGCATCCGATCGATCATGGGCGAACAGGGCAATCCGGCGTTCAACCAGGTGCTGCTGCGCCGGTTCGTGAACCTGATGGGGCTGTTCCCGATCGGCACGATCGTGCGGTTGAGCTCGGAGGAAGTGGGCGTGGTCACCGCGGAACATCCGGAAGATCCGTTCCGCCCGCAGGTCAAGATCATCTTCGACTCGAAGGGCGGACGGCTGGAAGGCGAGGTCCTCGTGAACACCTGGGAACGCGACTCGCGCGGCACGTTCCCGAAAGCCGTCGTCGAGGCGGTGGATCCCGATACGATCGAGCTGGATCCGTTGACAGTGCTGTAGAGCATGGCAACCCCGGCACCAGCGGAGAACATGTCCGCGCAGCAGAGCGCGGCGCTGGCTGATTTCGCGCGCACGTGCAAGGCCGCCGCGCGGTCGGTGTCGCTCTACCCGGCGACGCATCCGGCCATCCAGGGCGCGCTGGGGCGCGTCGTCAGCGCGTCCCATCGTCTCACCGCCGAAGGCGACGTGACGATCACGGTGCTGCCCGACGCCCTGGTCATCGACGGCCGCACCCCGAGCAAACCTGACGCCGCCATCGGCGAGTTCGCGGAGCTGCTTCACGACCGCCTGGTCGGCGAGCTGCGCATCGAGCGCGACGCGGACGCGACCGACTGGCGAACGCTTCTGCTGCTGCTCTCGCGCACCACCGAGGAGCTGATGGCGGACGGCGGCATCTCGAAGGCGTGGGCCCAGTCGGGGCGCGCGCACTTCGAGATCCGCGAGATCGACTACGCCGAGGTGCTGCGCGAGCGCAGCGGCAGTGAGGGCGCCGCGTGGAAGAGCATCATCGAGTTCTGCCTCCAGGGGGATACGAGCGCCGCCATCGACGAGCGGACGCTCGAGGCGGTCATCGGCGCGCTCGACAATCCCGAGCGGTTCAAGGAGCTGCTGCAGGCCGTGCAGTCGGCGCCGCCGGGCGCCGCATCGGTGGGCGCGCGCGCCGCGGCGCTGCTCGGCCTCATTCAAAAGGCGATCGAACGGCTGAAGGCGCGCGGCGAGCTCGACCAGTCGGCGGTGACGCAGACGATTGCGGATTCGGCGGCGCACATGACGCCCGACATGATGCTGTCGCTCATCCAGCAGGCGCGCGAGCCCACCGACACCGGGGAGACGTCACTGGCGGCGACGGTCATCTCGCAGATGAGCGAGGACACCATCGCGAGCTTCGTGGGCAACGCCGTGGTCGCCGAGCGCGCCGCGACCGAGCGGCTGGCGCTCGCCTTCGAGGCGCTCGTGCCCGAAGCCGAACGCAAGGAGCGGCTGCTCGACGTCGCGAAGGAGACGGCGGCGCAGTCGCCGCTCGGGGGCGAGGCCGGCTTCGAAAGCCTCTGGAAAAACGCCGCCGACCTGCTCATGTCGTACTCGGACAAGCCATTCGTCTCGGCCGAGTACGGGCGCGAGCTGTCCGGAACACGCGTCCAGGCGAGTGAGGTCGAGGCGTCCAACGACGACCCGCCGGAGCGCCTGCAGGCCTGGCGCGACTCGGTCAGCGAGGAGGCGATCCGCGGCCTCGACCTCGCCCTCATCCAGGACCTGCTGCGCATCGAGGCCGAGCCGGACGCGTGGCAGGCCATTGCCGCCGTCGCGGCCGACGAAGTCGAGCGCAGAACACTGCTTGGCGACATCGAGACCGCGCAGACGCTGCTCGATCCGCTCGTCGCCGAGCGCGGCGAGGAAGGGCGTGCCGCACTGCGCCCGGCCGCGGAGGCGATCGTCACGAAGCTCACCGCGGGACAGATCGTCCGCCACATCGTCTTCCACCTCCGTAAGATCGAAGACCTCGAGCCGCTGAGCCGCCTGGCCCACACGCTCGGACCGTCGGTGGTGCGGCCGCTCGCGATTGCGCTCGCCGCGGAGGAAAACAGCCGCGCCATCCGCCACCTGCGCGACCTGCTGCTCGGCTTCGGCGCCGCGGGCCGCCAGTCCGTCGAGCAGCTGAAGAGCTCGGCGAACCCGGCCGTCCGGCGGATGGCGATCGACCTGCTGCGCGTCTTCGGCGGACGCGAGGCGCTCCCCGAGCTCGCGTCGATGCTCGACGACGCCGACCCGCAGGTCCAGCGCGAATCGATCCGCGCCATCGTGCAGATCGGCACCGAGGAAGCGTTCGCCGTCCTCGAGAAGGCGCTCGTCGGCGGCGCCGCGTCGCGCGACACGATCCTGCAGCAGCTGATCGGCCTGCGCGACGACAAGGCGGTCCCGTTGCTCTGCTACGTGCTGAATCACACCTCGCCGCGCGGCAAGCTGGTGTCGGTGCACGCGCAGGTCATCGAGGCGCTCGGCAGCCTGCCCGCGCACAAGGAAACGACGCGCACCCTGCGCAACATCCTCTACCGCGGCGAATGGTGGGCGCCGTTCCGCACGGCCGCGCTCCGGCAGGCGGCGGCAGCAGCGCTGCGCCACATCGGCGCGCCGGAAGCCCTGGCCGTGCTGCAGGAGGCGGCCTCGCGCGGAAGCCGCGGCGTTCGCGCGGCGGCGAAAAAGTACGCGCCGGCGCCGACGAGGGAGATCGCGTGAGCTCGGTCCAGCGCGCGCGCTATGCCGACGACCTGGTGCGCAAGCTCGCGGCGGCCATCCGCAGCGCGCAGCTCTACGCCACGGGTCACCCCATCGTCGTGCGCGGTATCGCGGGGCTCGCCGAATCGCTGGCGGTCATTCACGCCACGTCGCCCACCCTCGCGATCGGCATCGTCGGCGAGGACCTCGTCGTCGGGGAGATTCCGGTCCCGCGCGCGGCGGAGAACATGGGCGAGCTCATGAGGCGCCTTCAACAGGCCGGCGTCGAGCGCATCGCGATCACCCGCGGTGTCGAGACCGCCGAGCTCACCCAGCTGATTCAGACGCTCGCCGCCGCCGATCCAGACCGGGTCTCCGCGTTGGCGGCGCTGAAGCACATTCGTGTCGGGCGCCTCGAGGTCGAGAAGAAGGTCGACGCGCCCGCCGGCGACATGGCGACCATCAAGCGTCTCTACGATGATGCGGTCACGGTCGCGGGCCGCTTGTGGAACACGGCGCTGGCCGAAGGGAAGCCGGACCCGAACGCCGGCCGCGGGATCGTCGATTCGCTGGCGCAGGCCGTCGCGCAGAACCGGACCGCGCTGCTCGCGCTGACCGCGCTCAAGAACTACGACAACTACACCTTCACGCACATGGTGAACGTGTCGATCCTGACGATGGGACAGGCACGCGGCATCAAGGGCATCGAGGCCGGGGTGCTGCGCGAGTTCGGCCTCTCGGCGCTGATGCACGACATCGGCAAGGTCAAGACGCCCACCGAAATCCTGAACAAGCCGGACAAGCTCGACGATCGCGAGTTCGAGATCATGAAGCGCCACACCGTCGATGGCGCGCAGATTCTCCGGCGCACCCCGGAGATGCCGACGCTCGCGCCGATCGTCGCCTTCGAGCATCACCTCCGGCTCGACGGCACGGGGTACCCGAACGGCGTCAAGCGCGGCCAGCTCAACCTCGCCACCATGATGTGCGGCATTGCGGACGTCTACGATGCGATGCGATCGCAGCGGGCCTACCAGCAGGCCTTCCCCACCGATCGCATCCTCGCGGTCCTCCAGCGCAACGACGGCACGCAGTTCGACCAGCACCTGGTGCGCCGCTTCGCACAGCTCGTCGGGATCTATCCGGCGGGCAACCTCGTCCGTTTGAAGACCGGCGAGATTGCGGTCGTGATCAAGGCGCACGCCCCCGACCCGCACCGCCCGCGGATCAAGGTGCTGCGCGGCCGGGACGGCGTGGATCTCGAGCGGCCCTACGAGATCAACCTGTGGGAGGCCACTGACGAGCAGGCGACGGCGATCGAAAAGCCGCTCGACCCGGCGGAGCACGGCATCGATCCGCTGTCACACCTGCAGTAACATTGAAATCCCCTGCCTGCCCACCTTCGTTCGAGGGCCTGATGTTTGGTTCCAAGACAGCTGGCGTCCTGGCGATCGTCGCGCTCGCCATCGGTGTCGTCGCGGCGCAGGACGCGGCTCCCGGGTTCCGCACGTTCATCTCGGATCTGACCCCGCCGGGGATCGACAACGGCTTGCGCGACAAGGATGCGCCGCGACCGCCGCGCCCCTATCCGACCGACGTGTCGAGCCGCGACGGCATGCCGTACCTGCGCGGCAGCATCGCCGTGAAGTTCCGCGCCGGCACCGCGCCCGCCGCGCAGCGGATCATGATCGACCGCGTCGGCGCCTCCGCGATGGACGCGCCGTCCTTCGCCGACTTCAATATCGTCACGATCGACGACACTACGGATCCGGAAGCGGCCGCGGCGATGCTCGCGCGGCAGCCCGACGTCGAGTACGCGCAGGCGCGCTACATCATGCACCCGATGTTCGTGCCGAACGATCCGCTGTACGTGCAGCAGTGGAACTTCCCGGCGATCGACATGGAGCGGGCGTGGGACCTGAACCCCGGCGCCACGTCGTCCATCGTCGTCGCGGTGATCGACAGCGGCGTCGCGTATCGCAGTGAGGTACTGCGGTTCAACGCGGGCACGTGGCGCGGCGGCGTTGGCGCCACCTTCTTCACGTTTCCGGCGCTCGGTCCGATAGATGTGCCGTTTGCGGCGGCGCCCGATCTCGGCGGGGCCGATCGCTTCGTCGCGCCGCGCGATTTCATCTGGAACGGCACCGACCCGGTCGACATGGATGGTCACGGCACGCACGTGACCGGCACCATCGGCCAGCTGACGAACAACAGCGTCGGCGTCGCGGGGATGGCGTTCAACGTGCGCATCATGCCGGTGAAGGTCATCGATTCGCTGTGGGACGACATCCTCGGCAGCCCGTTCCAGGGGACCGACGACGTGGTGGCGCGCGGCGTGCGGTACGCGGTGGACAACGGCGCGAAGGTGCTCAACATGAGCATCGGCCGCTCGGGGCCGCCGAGCCCGCTGCTGCAGGAGGTGCTCATCTACGCGACGCAGCACGGGGCGTTCGTGTCGATCGCGGCGGGCAACGACTTCGAGCAGGGGAACCCGACGGAATGGCCCGCGGCCTATGCCAACTCGATCGAGGGGGTGGTGGCCGTCGGCGCCATCGGCCGCGACCGGCTGCGCGCGTATTACTCGACCACCGGGTCGTATCTCGAGCTCGCGGCGCCGGGCGGCAACCAGCGGTCCGGCGGAACCTCGGGCGGCATCTTCCAGCAGACCTACGACCTCGGTTTCGTCGAGACGTATGCGTTCGGTCCCGCGCGGTACACGGCGCCGCGGTTCGACGTCTTCGCGTACCTGCCCTTCCAGGGCACGTCGATGGCCGCGCCGCACGTGTCGGGGTTGGCGGCGCTCCTGATGCAGCAGGGCATCACGAGCCCGGCGGCGGTCGAGGCAGCCATGGAAAAATTCGCGACCGATCTCGGACCGGCCGGGCGTGACGATCAATACGGCTTCGGCCTGATCAATCCGCGGGCGGCGCTGCGCGGCCTGGGGCTGGCGCAATGACGCGCGCCGCGATCGCCACGCTTGCGTTCGTGCTGCTCCTCCCGGCCGCCTCCGGCGCGCAGGTGTCGGTTCGCGGCTTCGGGGACTTCGGCTTCACCGTCTTCAACGCGACGCAGAGCTTCAAGGCGATCCTCGGCAAGTCGTCTGGACCCGTGTTCGGCGGCGGCGTGGAGTTCGGCGAAAAGCAGTTCTTCGTGTCGCTCGGCGCGCAGCGCTTTCGTCGCGACGGTCACCGCGTCTTCGTCTTCGACAACCAGGTGTTCCCACTCAACGTCAAGGACACGATCACGGTGACGCCTGTCGATCTGACGTTCGGATATCGCCTCCGCTCGCGTGGCCTGGTGCCTTTTGTGGGCGGGGGGCCCACCTGGTACCGCTTCGCCGAGACGTCAGAGCACGCCACCGAGACTGAAGACGTGAAGGAAACCCACACGGGCTACCACCTGCTCGCGGGGGCCGAGGTCCCTCTCCGGCGATGGCTCGCTGCCGGAGTCGATGCGCAATGGGCCGACGCGCGGAACGCGTTCGGCGATTCACCGACGAGCGTCGCCGCCGTCTACGACGAGCACGACCTCGGCGGCTTCACGCTGCGCGCCAGGATCATCGTCGGCCGGTGAGTGAGTTTCGCGCCCGCGTGCTGTCGGCGGTGCGCCGCATACCTCCCGGGCGCGTCGCGACCTACGGCGACATCGCCGCGCGTGCGGGGAAACCGCGGGCGTCGCGCGCGGTCGGCAACATCATGCGTACCTGCAACGATCCGGGCGTCCCCTGCCATCGCGTGATAGCGGCGGGCGGGGCGCTCGGCGGTTACGGCGGTAACCTGCAGATCAAGCGTGAACTGCTGCGTGTCGAAGGAGTGGAGGTCGGGATGGGACGGATTCGCGCCTTCGAGCGGCTGCGATGGCGCCCCACCCCGCGTAGCCGAGGTAAAAGCGGGTCTTCGGGTCCGCCTAGCGGCGGCCGCGCGACTTATCGCGGCTGACGGCCGAGGTGATCTTCCGCGCAGCTTCGCCCGCGCGGCTGCGGACATGGCCCGCGACCTGATTCACCTCTCCTCGTGCCCGAAGGTCGCTGTCGCCCGTGGCGCGGCCTGCGATTTCCTGCGCGATGCCCTTGACCTTCTGTCCAACTCCCCTGATTTCCTGTTCGGCTGCCTTCCGGCGGAACGTTGCCATCCGATTCCCTCCTGAGACGTATGTGAAACAAGAACCATTCCGCGACAACCCCGGGCCGGTCGGTCCCCGTCTAACCAGCCAGGAGACGTGAGAACCGCCGACCTCGAGCTGGCCGCGCGGTGCCGGGCGGGGGATGCCGACGCGTTCGAGGAGCTGTATCGCCAGCATGCCAGGCGCCTTTTCAGCCTCGTGGTGCGCATGATCGGCTCCGTGGAGGACGCCGAGGACCTGCTGCAGGAGGTGTTCCTCCAGGCGCATCGGAAGCTGGCCGGGTTCCGCGGCGAATCGACGCTCGGCACCTGGCTGTATCGCCTGACGATGAACCACTGTCTCGATCACCTGCGCGGACGCCAGGCAAGGATGAGCCGCGCGACCGATTCGCTGGATGACGAGGGCACGGCCGAACCGATGGCGCCGGCACCCGCGGTGCCCCCGGCCATCAGCCGCATGGACCTCGAAACGGCCATTGGCGCGCTGCCGCCCGGCTCGCGCGCCGCGTTCCTGCTGCACGACGTGGAAGGGTTCGAGCACCGGGAGATCGCCGGGATCCTCGGTGTCTCGGAGGGGACCTCGAAATCGCAGGTGCACAAGGCCCGCCTGAAGCTGCGGGCGATGTTGAGACGATGAACTGCGAGAGCTACGAAGACGTGCTCGGCGACTATGTCGACGGCGCGAGAGCGTCCGGCCTTCCCGGCGACGTGCGGCTCGCGGCGTTCGAACGCCACCTGGCCGGGTGCGCCCGTTGCCAGGCGCTCGTCGCCGACTTCACGAGCATTCGCGGCGCCGCCGCGAGGCTCGAGGAACATGTTCCGCCTCCACGGCTCTGGACGCGTGTCGTGGCGTCAATCGCGGCGCAGCAGCGGCGGCCCTGGTGGCGGCGTCCGCTCGCCGACGCCTTCCCGTCGTGGGCGCCGGTTGCGGTCGCGGTCTCGCTTGCGCTGTTGATCGCGGGCGCGACGTGGCTCGCATGGAAACAGGAACCCGCGCAGGCGCCGCACGAAGCGGTGGGCGGGCCCGCGGAGCCCGAGGCCGCGCCTGCCGAGCAGCCGTACGAGGCGGCGATCGCCGGGCTCGAGCAGCTCGCGGCGTCGCAGGACGCGTCGCTCGATGCAGACACGCGCGCGGTGCTGAAGCAGAATCTCGCCGTGCTCGATCGCGCCATCAGCGAGAGCCGGGCGGCGCTGGCCGACGAGCCCGCGAACGCGCTTGCGCAGGACAGCCTGCTCGACGCGCTGGATACGAAGGTGGCGCTCCTGCAGGACACGGTCGCGCTCGCCGCGGACGCGTACACCGTTTCCGATGACGCGGCCGGCGCCGCGAAGGAACTGAATCAATGAAGCGTGCCCGCGTCTTCGTGTTCGCCCTGGCCACGGTCAGCGGCGCGCTTCCGGCCGGCGCGCAGACCCCCTCGGCCACGCTTGGGGCGAGCCCCTCGACTGCGCTCGGGGCAGGCGAGGTCACCGAACGGTTCTCGAGGACCTCGCACCTCGACGCCAACGGCGCGTTCGACCTGATCAATCTCCACGGGAACATCGTCATCACGGCGGGCAGCGGACGCGACGTGACCATCGAGGCCGTCAAGCGCGTGCAGCGGCCGAACCAGAATGCGGCGCGCGCGCTGCTGCAGACGATCGACATCCAGGTCGTCGAGGAAGCGAACCGGATTGAAGTCCGCACGTCCTATCCCCGTCCCCGGAATTTCCCCGGCTCGGTCGATTTCACGATCACGGTGCCCGCCGACGCGAACGTCTCCGTGCGGGCGACCGGTGGCGGCATTCGCGCGACGGGCATCCGCGTCGAGGCGCTGCGGATGGTGTCGGGCGACATCGACCTCGTGGACGCGTCGGCCGATCAATTCGCCACCGCGTCGGCCGTCAGCGGCAACGTCACGGTGCGCGGGCTCACAGCACGCGCGATCCAGCTGACGACCGTCAGCGGCAACGTGCGCGTGGACAACTCGCGGGCCGATCGCCTGATGGCGCGCGCCGTCAGCGGCGACGTCGAGTACGCCGGCGAGCTCGCGCGAAGCGGCCGCTACGAGCTCATCTCGCACTCCGGCGACGTCCGGCTGCTGCTGTCGGGCTCGACCGGCTTCGACGTGCAGGCGAACAGCTTCAGCGGCAGCGTCCAATCCGACTTTCCGATCACCCGCCGCGGCCGGGGCGCCGAAGGCACCGGACGCGGTGCCGCCACGCCGCGCGCGATCCGCGGGGCCTTCGGCGACGCCAGCGCGATGCTCGTCCTGCGCGCGTTCAGCGGCAGCATCTCGATCGGACGCCGGTGATGATTGACGAATCGACGAGTTGACGACATGACGCATTTGAATCGTCAGCTTCAGAATTCGAATTCGTAAATTCGTCGATTCGTCAATTGTGAATTTGCATTAATATCTCCGGTGGCGAGCCCAGCGCCGGTTGAATCAGCCCTGCATTCACAGATGAGGAGCTTCATGCAGCGTAAAACGCACGTTCTGTGTGCCGGTCTTGTCGCGCTAATCCTGGCATTGGTGGTCGCGTGTGGCAGCAACAACTCGCCGACGACGCCGTCGCCGAGTCCAGCGCCCGCGCCCGCTCCGGCGCCCGCGCCCGCGCCAGCGCCCGCACCTGCACCGGCGCCTGCCCCGGCACCCGCTCCAGCGCCGGCACCCGAGCCTGCTCCACCGCCGGCGCCGCCTGCGCTCTCGGCGTTCACGATTTCACCGTCCAGGGTTCAGTCACAGCAGGAGGCGACGGGAACGGTCACACTCACCACGGCGGCCACGAGCGGAGGCATCACCGTCGACCTGTCCACCTCGAACCGCGACGTCGCGCGGCCGGCCTCGAGCAGCGTCACCGTTCCGTCGGGGTCGACGAGCGCGACATTCCGTGTGGAGACGACGACGGTCGCCGAGTCGCAGGACGTGCAGATTACGGCGCGGTATCAGAGCGTGGCGATCAACCAGATCGTCCGCGTCACGATCTCGCCGCCGGTCGCGCGGTTCACCATATCGGGGCCCAAGGGCACCGACGCGTGCGTCATCAAGGACGAAGACGCGAACCTGGACTGCACGTACGACGCCACCACCTCGGGCGGCTTCCCGAGGTTCTACAACTGGACGTACACGGTTTCAGGCAGCAACAACCGGAGCACGACGACGGACAAGACGGGCGACGTGTTCATCCAGGACAAGTGCGACTTCTTCAAGGGCCGCAGCACCTCCACCGACTCGAACGGCGACAGGTTTCTGAGCATGGATATCAGGCTCGTCATCGAGGACAGGGAGGGAACGAGCAGCCAGCCGGCGACCAGGACGATACGGGTGTACACGAACGGCCGCTGCGGCTATTAGCCTACCCGACCGCCATCAGATCAAACTGTTCGTGGTGAAGCTGGACATCCGGCTTCACCGCGATCTCCCGTCCAATCGACTGCTTCAGCTCCTTGAACACCGCGCGCTCTTCGTCCTTCAGCGCGCGCGCGATGTCGGGGTTCACGCGGAGCACGAGGCTCTGGCCGTCGAGATCGGCGCTGATCTTCTTCACCTCGGACAGGATCTCGTAGCAGATCGTCGAGCGTGACTTGATGACGGCGCTCCCCGCGCAGTACGGGCACGGCTCGGTGAGCACGCGCTCGAGGCTCTGCTTGACGCGCTTGCGCGTGATGATGACGAGGCCGAAGTCGGAGACCTGCAGCGCCTTCGACGGCGACCGATCCTTGCGCAGCTCCTGCTCGACCGCCTGGAAGACCTTCTGCCGGTTCTTCTTCTCCTCCATGTCGATGAAGTCCAGGACGATGATGCCGCCAAGGTCGCGCAGGCGGATCTGGCGGACGATCTCCTTGACCGCTTCGAGATTGGTCTTGAGAATCGTGTCCTCGAGGCGGCCGGCGCTCTTCTTGCCGACGTAGCGGCCGGTGTTCACGTCGATCGCGACGAGCGCCTCGGTCTGGTTGATGACGATCGATCCGCCGGACTTGAGCCACACCTTGCTGCGGAGCGCGCGGTCGATCTCCGCCTGGACGCCGTACTCCTCGAAGATCGGGTACTCCTTGTTGTACAGCTTCACCTTCGGCGCCAGCGGCGGCATGATGCGCTCGATCAGCTCGTAGACGCGCCGGTATTCCTGATCGTTGTCGATGCGGATGGCGGAGTACTCCTCCGTCAGCAGGTCGCGCAGCAGCTTTGCCACGAGGCTCTGCTCCCGGTAGACGACCGCCGGGGCGCGCGAGGTCTCGGACTTCTGGCGAATCTCGGTCCAGACCTTGTGGAAGTAGCTCAGGTCCGAGACGATGTCGTCCTTCGGCCGCCCGGCGGCGGCGGTACGGATGATGACCCCGCCGGTGAAGCCGTGCTGCTCGCGGAACTCGCGCACGATGCCGCGGAGCCGGCCCCGCTCGTCGCGCGAATCGATCTTGCGGGAGACGCCGACGTGATCGACGGTCGGCATGAAGACGAGGAAGCGACCGGGCATGGTCGCGTGGGAGGTGAGGCGCGCGCCCTTCGTCCCGATCGGCTCCTTGGCGACCTGGACGATGATCTCCTGCCCTTCCTTCAGGAGCTCTTCGATTTTCGGCTCGGGGCCCCGTTCGCGCTCGCGGTCCCGGCGGCCAGGCGGACCTGAAGGTCCGCCTCTACGTCCGTTGGCCCCGCCGTTGCCGGCCGCGTCCTCGTCGTCGGTCTCGAGGCGATCGAACTCCTCGAAGGTGGCGATGACGTCCGAAACGTAGAGGAAACCGTCGCGCTCGAGACCGAGGTCAACGAACGCCGACTGCATGCCGGGCAGCACTTTCGACACCCGGCCCTTGTAGAGATTGCCGGCGACGCCACGCTGGTGTTCGCGTTCGATGAAGATCTCGGCAACCTGATCGTCCTCGAGGATCGCGACCCGTGTTTCGTGGGCGCTCGAGGAGATGATCATCTCCTTGGTGGACATGCCCGAAGCTCCAGGACGGCTGAGCCATGCGCGCGAAACGGAGCTCCGCCGAGCGCACCGTCAGGTACGCGAGGAGGATCCAGAGGAGCGCGAGAACACTGGTCATCAGCCGTGTAGGGGCGGGTCTTCAGACCCGCCCACCTTTAATTCGTAAATCGGCGCATCCGCACGTTGAGAATCAGGCCGAACGCCGCCAGGGTTGCAATCATGGAGGAGCCGCCGTAACTCATGAGCGGAAGCGTCAGTCCCTTGACCGGCGCGAGGCCGGCCGACATCGTCACGTTGTAAATGACCTGGAACGTGAAGCTGGCCAGCACTCCCAGCACCAGGTACGCGCCGAGGCGATCCTTGGCAAGGCGCGCCGCCTCGAGCGCGCGGAGTATCACGAACAGGTACAACCCGAGCGTGACGAGCACGCCCGCAAAACCCTGCTCCTCGGCGAGCACCGAGAAGATGAAATCATTGTGTGCGACCGGAAGGAAACGCAACTGGCCCTGCGTCCCCTTGGTGAATCCTTTTCCCCACAGGCCGCCGGACCCGACCGTGATCCGGGCCTGAATCTGCTGATACCCCGCCCCCTTGGCGTCCTGCGAGGGGTCGAGGAACGTCGAGATGCGCTCTTTCTGGTAGTCCTTGAGCGCGAATTTCCAGGCGACCGGCGCGACCAGCACACCGACCAGCGCGAGGATGCCGATGATGCGCATCGGCATCCCGGCGACGTACGCGATGGCGAAGCCGACCGGGATGAGCGTGACCGCGGTGCCGAGGTCCGGCTGCCGCGCGACGAGCAGGAGCGGGACGGCGGTGAGCGCGCCCGCGATGGCGAGGTCCTCGCGCGTGATCGCGCCGCGCCGGCTTTCGCCGAAGAACTTCGCGAGCACGAGCGCGAGCGCCGCCTTCGCGAACTCGGACGGCTGCAGGTTGACCACGCCGAGGTCGATCCATCGGCGCGACCCGCCGCGGACCACGCCGAAGAACAGCACGTACATCAGGAGCACGAGCACCGCGAGGTAGATCCAGTGCGACTTGTCGGCCATCGATCGGTAGTCGATCGTCAGACAGATGGCCATCGCGAAGATGCCGACGAGGATCCCGTAAATCTGCGTGTAGTAGATGCGCGTGAACCCGCCGGTCGCGCTGAAGATCTGCGCGAGGCCGATCGCGCAGAGCGCGAAGATACCGGCGATCATCGCCCAGTCGATGTGGTAGTAGAGCCTTCGTTCGAGCATCTCAGTTCGTGACGTTGACGGGTTCGTCGGTTTCAGGCTCGACGCCCTGCATGTGGCCGGGGCCGTACGGATCGGAAAAGTCGAACTGCAT
>DASQAX010000273.1:0-1504 GCA_035635535.1 Vicinamibacterales bacterium
CCGATGCGCTCGGCGCGCTCCTGCATGCTCGTCATCCCGAAGCCGCCCGATGTCGGTTCGCGGGTGATGCCGCGCCCGTCGTCGGCAATCGACAGCCGCACGCCAATCGACCGCACCGTCGCCGCGCGAACGGTGATCCGCTGCGCGCGCGAATGACGCACGGCGTTGGTCAACGCCTCCTGCGCGATGCCGATGATCTCGCGCTCGACGACGTCGCCAAGCCGGGGCAGCTCGTCAACGGTGATGTCGATCGGCACGGACGTGGTGCGCTGTGCCACGCCTGCGATCCGCTTCAGCGCCATCGCGACTTCTTCGCCGTCGCTCACGTTGGGCCGGAGCGTGCCGACGGAGCGCCGCGCTTCGGTGAGGTGCGTGCGCGCCAGATCGACCGCGATGTCGAGCTTTGCGGCGACCGCCGGCGGGAGAAAGATCGCTTCCCGCCGCGCGCCCTGGAGCTGCATCAGGATCGCGGCGAACCCCTGCGCGAGGTTGTCGTGAATGTCGCGCGCGAGCCGGTTGCGCTCCTCGAGGATGGCTTTCCTCCGCTCTTCTTTTCGGCTCTGGTCGACGACGCGGCTGTGATGGAGCGCGAGCGCCGCCTGCCGGCCGATCGCCTCGAGCAGCACGACACGCCACCACTGTCCGTCGCCTTCCGGCATCCGGCTGCTCGCGAGCGTCATCCATCCCAGCACGCGCTCGCCGAGGATCAACGGCGTCGCGATCGTCGATCCGCAGTCCATCGTCCGGCTGAATTCCCGAAGCGACTCGGGCAGCCGGGCGTCGTCCGCTTCGTACTCGATCGTCTGAGTCCAGCCGGGCGTGTACGCGAGCAGGTGATTCGCCAGGCTCTTGCAGGGATATGCGCCCTCGCACGGCGACTCGCTGGGGTCGGCGCTCCACTCGGGCATCTCGGGCGAGTAGAGGCGATCCTTCACGTACGCCATCCAGAGGTCGCAGCGCTGGCCGTCCTCGTCGATCAACCACACGCCGCAGGCGACGCTCTCGCCTTCTTCGACCATCGTCTTCGTCAGCGCGCCGAAGAAGCCAACCGTGTTGGGCTCGCGCACCAGCAGGTCGAGTGCAATCTTCACGACGTCTGCCTGCATCTTCGCGATGCAGTCGGCGCGGCCGCGCGCCGTCGCCTCGCGAACGAGCGCCGCCCGCAACACCTCGGGGTCATTTGATGCGGCTTCGGCCGGTCGCGGTGGACCGTTTCCCGTGCAGTCCGATTCGTCGGTGGTCATGCTGCTGTTCCTGCCCGCCTGAAATTATCCGCCAGATCGTAGGACGCGGCCATCGTCCAAAAGTCGCAGATCGACATCGTCCGCACGTCATGCGTTGAGGTCGCGCGCACGATACACGGCGCGATCGACCTCCTGCCCGATTGGAAACGCACGCACCGAAGTCCACAGTTGCATGGTCTTAGAGGGAAGAAAAACGAAGGAGGTCAGTCATGACACGTTGGATAGCAGTACTGCTCGCGGTCGTCGGTGTGGCGGGGACA
>DASQAX010000274.1:0-26636 GCA_035635535.1 Vicinamibacterales bacterium
CTTCTCGCCACCCCGGCGGCGGCGCAGGAGGCCCGCGGCCCTGCGCGGCAGCTGCCGCCGAACAGTCCGTTCGCCGGCGGCGTGCCCCAGGGCGCCCCGACGCGCGAAACGCTGCAGCTCACCGTTGCCGACGCCATCCGCCGTGCGCTCGAGCACAACCTCGGCGTGCTGCTGTCCGAGGAGTCGATGTCGCACGCGGCCGGCGTGCGCCGCGCGGCGCTGAGCGAGCTGCTGCCGAACCTCAGCGCTCAGGTCTCCGAGTCGAGGCAGCGGAACAATCTCGAGGCGTTCGGGTTCTCCGGAGCGACGTTCAACGTCCCGCGCGTCGTCGGCCCCTTCAACGTGTTCGACGCGCGCGTCTTCCTCTCGCAGTCGCTCGTCGATCGGCGCGCCTCCAACGAGACGCGCGCCGAGACGCACAACGTCGAAGCCGCGCGCTACTCGTACCGGAGCGCGCGCGATTTCGTCGTCCTCGTGGCCGCCAACGCCTACCTCGAGGCGCTCGCCGCCGACGCGCGCGCCTCGTCGGCGCGCTCGCTGCTGGCGACGTCGCAGGCGCTCTACCAGCAGGCCCAGGACCTGAAACAGGGCGGCATCATCGCCGGCATCGACGTCGTGCGGGCGGAGGTGCGGCTGAACGGCGACCGGCTGCGCGTCACCTCGTCGCAGAACGAGCTGGAGAAGACGCGGTTGCAGCTGGCGCGCGTCATCGGCCTCCCCGTCGGCCAGCCGTTCGCCGTCAGCGCGCAGCTGCCGAATGTCCCCGTGCCCGACTTGACGGTCGAGCAGGCGCTGGCGCAGGCGTACCGCGAACGTCCCGACTATCTCTCGGCGCTCGAGCGGGTGAAGGCCGCCGAAGCGTCCCGGGCGGCGGCATCGAGCGAGCTGCTGCCGTCGGTGCGGGTCAACGCCGACTATGGCGCGCTGGGCCTGAAAGCCAGCGACGCGGTGGCCACCTACAGCCTGTCGGGATCGGTGAGCATTCCGATCTTCCAGGGTGGCCGCGCGCAGGGACGCATCGCGCAGGCCGACGCCGATCTGCGTCAGCGGCGGGCGGAGGCCGAGGACATGCGCGCGGAGATCTACTACGACGTGCGCGCGGCGTTCCTCGACCTGCAGGCCACCGGCGAGCAGCTGCAGGTCGCGACGCGCTCGCGCGAGCTGTCGAACCAGGAGCTGACGCAGGCGCGCGATCGATTTGCCGCGGGCGTCGCGAACAACATCGAAGTCGTCCAGGCACAGCAGTCGGTCACCACCGCCGACGAGCAGTACATCGACGCGCTGCTCGGGTTCGACGTCTCCAAGGCGGTGCTCGCGCGATCGCTGGGCGACGCCGAAGCCGCCGTCCAGCGCATGCTGGGAGCCGGAAACCCGTAGTGGAGGCCGGGTCCTTGTGGACCCGGCACATGGAGAGCGCAGAACGAATGAACAAACGGATTCGCATCGCGATCGTCGCCGTCGTGATCGTGGTGCTGGCCGCGTCGGTGTGGCTCTGGGCGACCGCCGGCCGGGAGACGACAGACGACGCGCAGGTGGACGCGCACGTGACGCCGATGGCCGCGCGCGTCGGGGGGACGGTCGTCGAGGTGCCGATCAAGGAGAACCAGCAGGTCGAGGCGGGCACGGTGCTGGTGGTCATCGATCCGCGCGACTACCAGGTGGCGCTCGACAAGGCGCGCGCGGAGGTGGCGACGGCGGAAGCCGATGCCGCGGCGGCGCGCGTGAACATTCCCATCACCTCGACCGCGGCGACCGGCAACGTCTCGAACGCCCGCGGCGGGGTGGATCAGGCGCAGGCCGGCATCGACGTCGCGCAGCGCGGCATCGAGGCCGCCACCGCGAGGCTCGCGACCGCGCAGGCGCGCCAGCGAGAAGCTGAAGCCAACGCCGCGAAGACCGCCAGGGACGTCGAACGGTTCAAGGGGCTGCTGGCAAAGGACGAGATTGCACAGCAGCAGTACGATGCGGCGGTCGCCGCGGCCGACGCGGCGCGCGCAGGCGCCGATTCCGCGAAGGCGCAAGTGCAGGAAACGCAGGCAGGCATCTCGATGGCGCAGAGCCAGCTGATGCAGGCGCGCGCCGGCCACGCGCAGGCGACCGCGCAGCTGGAGACCGCGCAGACCGCTCCGGAGCAGGTGGCCGCGCAGCGCGCCCGCGCGTCGTCGGCCGACGCGCGCGTGCTGCAGCAGCGCGCCGCCCTGCAGCAGGCGGAGCTGAACGTGCAATACGCCACCATCAAGGCGCCGATGAAAGGAATCGTCAGCAAGAAGGCCGTCGAGGTCGGCCAGGTCATCCAGCCCGGGCAGCCGCTGATGACCGTCATCCCGCTCGAGGAAGTGTGGGTGACCGCGAACTTCAAGGAGACGCAGCTGAAGAACATGCGTCCCGGGCAGCCGGCGATTATCGAGGTGGACGCCTACGGCGGGCGCGACTTCAAGGCGCACGTCGAGAGCCTCGCCGCCGCGACCGGCTCGCGCTTCAGCCTGCTGCCGCCGGAGAACGCCACTGGCAACTTCGTCAAGGTCGTCCAGCGCGTTCCGGTGCGCATCGCGATCGACGAGAAGCAGGACGCGGAGCAGCTGCTGCGCCCCGGCATGTCCGTCACCGCGAAGGTCGATACGCGTTGAGCGAACACCGCCACGTCAACCCGTGGATCGTCGCGATCGCGGTGATGTTCGGCACCTTCATGGAGGTGCTCGACACCACGGTGGTCAACGTGTCGCTGCCGCACATCGCGGCGACGATGTCGGCGACGATCGACGAGGCGACGTGGGTGCTGACGTCCTATCTCGTCGCCAACGCGATCATCCTGCCGATGACCGGCTGGCTGGCCGCCACGTTCGGCCGCAAGCGGCTGCTGATGATGTCGGTCACCGGTTTCACCGTCTCGTCGTTTCTCTGCGGCATCGCGCCGAACCTCGGATCGCTGATCGCGTTCCGCATTCTGCAGGGCGCGACAGGCGGCGCGCTGCAGCCGCTCTCGCAGGCGGTGCTGCTCGAGTCGTTCGAGCCGCACGAGCGGGGCAAGGCGATGGGCTTCTGGGGCCTCGGCATCGTCGTCGCGCCCATTCTCGGTCCCGTCGTCGGCGGATGGCTGACCGACAGCTACAGCTGGCGGTGGGTGTTCTACATCAACCTGCCCGTCGGCATCGCGTCGATCGTCATGACCAAGCTGTTCATCTTCGACCCGCCCTACCTGCGCCGCGAGACCGAGCGGATCGACTACTGGGGCATCGGCATGCTGGTCGTCGGCATCGGTGCGCTGCAGTACGTGCTCGACAAGGGGCAGGAGGCCGACTGGTTCGCCGACCGTTCGATCCTGACGCTCTCGATCCTGTCGGCCGTCACGCTGCTCGTGTTGATCTACCACGAATGGACGACCGAGCATCCGATCATCGATCTGCGAGTCTTCAACGAGCGCAGCTACGCCACCGGTGTCTTCCTGATGACGATGCTCGGGTTCGTCCTGTACGGAAGCATGGTGCTGCTGCCCATCATGCTGCAGACGCTGCTCGGCTATCCGTCGATGCAGGCGGGCATCGCGATGGCGCCTCGCGGCATGGGATCGCTGATCATGATGCCGATCGTCGGCTTCCTCACGAGCAAGATCGACGTGCGGAAGCTGCTGGCGGTCGGCTTCTTCGTCGCCGGCATCACGTTGATCTGGCTCGGCTCGCTGAACCTGAACGCGGGCTACTGGGACATCTTCTGGCCGCAGGCGCTGCAGGGCACCGGCATGGCGTTGACGTTCGTGCCGCTCACCACGGCAACGATGCAGTCGATTCAGCCGCAGCGGATGGGGAATGCGACGAGCCTGTTCAACCTGATGAGGAACATCGGCGGAAGCGTCGGCATCGCGGTGACCGGAACGATGCTGACACGTCAGCGCCAGGCCGTCGGCGCCGTGCTCGGTGAGCGGCTCACGGTCTACGACCCGGGGACGCAGACGATGATCGCGCAGCTCAAGGCCGGTTTCATGGCGCGGGGCGCCGACGCGGCGACGGCGACCGAGCGCGCGTACGCCGCGCTGCACGGGATGCTCCTGCAGCAGGCGTCCATGGTGTCGTTCGTCTGGCTGTTCCGGCTGCTTGGGGGCATTTTCCTCATGCTGCTGCCGTTGATTCTCATCATGCGCCGTCCGAAGGGGCGCGCGCCCGCGGCGGCTGCGCATTGATGGCGTCTGTCGTGCGGCCGTGCCGGCCGCCGTTCCGGAGAATGTGAGATGCGCTGGACGAGTCGCTGTGCGATCTGCGGCGCCGGTGCCGCCCTGGCCGTCGTGGTGCTGGCCGGCGATCTCCGCGGGCAAGTGCCAGCCGTCGCGACCGACGCGGTGCGCGCTCTCGTCGAGCGGCTCGACCTGGAGCGCTACAAAGCGACGATCAAGGAGCTCACCAGGTTCGGCGATCGCCAACAGGGCACCGACCGCAACCGTGCGGCGGTGGACTGGATCGAAGCGCAGCTGAGGAGCTACGGCTGCGCGCCGGAACGCCTCGACTACGTCTTCACTCCTCCGCCGCCCGCGCCACCGGCAGCAGCGGCGGCGCGGCCGTCTCCCGTGATTGCCAGTGGAGAGATCCGTCGCGGGCAGGGTGGATCGCGTCTCCGCGGGGTCGCGCGGCCAACGGGCGTCAACAGGGATCCGATGGCGCAGCCCGACGCGGCGCTGCGTCAGCTCAATGCCCAGCCCACCACGCCGGGTCCGCGCCAGGAAGTGTTCTGCACGAAGGTCGGCGCGACGCGGCCGCAGGAGATGTACATCCTCAGCGCCCACATGGACGGACTGGGTCTCGGAGAGGCCGCCAACGACGATGGCTCCGGCACGGCCCTCGTGATGGAACTGGCGCGTGTGCTCAGCGGGTCCGACGTGCAGACGGAGCGGACCATCAGGTTCGTCCTGTGGAACAACGAGGAGAGCGGCCTCAACGGCGCCCAGGCGTACATCGAGCAGCGCGCCGGCCTGCAGGGCAGGGAGGACCCGCCGCGATCCGGCCGCTACCCGGAGCCCCGATGGCTGGGCATCATCCAGCACGACATGCTGCTGTTCGACCACGGCATGCCGAGGCCGGACGGCAGCATCAGCCCCGAGCAGCGGCCCGAAGCCGACGTGAACATCGAGTTTCAATCCACGTCACGCTTCGCGGACGAGGCGATGAAGCTGGCGTTCGTCCTTCGCGATGCCAACGAGACGTACGCGTCGGATTATCCGGCGGCGGTCGGTTCGCACATGACCAACACCGACTCCAACCCGTTCATGGACTTCGTGCCGGCGATCAGCGTGCGCGAGAACGAACGGGGGATGCACATCGGCGCGGGGTGGGATCCGCACTGGCATCAACCCACCGACCGGTACGCGACCTTCAGCGACCGCGATTTCCGTCTCGGCCTGAACGCGGCGCAGACCACGCTCGGAGCCGTGGCCGGGCTCTCGGGAGCTACCGTGAAGCGCTGACGGCGCGGGCGTCGACGATCGGCGGTGCGGGCGGCACGAACGCAGGCGCCGCCGCGTACCCCCAGTGCGCCAGCGAGCGCTGGAAGACCGCGGTCTCCGACGCGAGTCCCTGCAGCTTCACGACGAGCCGCGCGACGATGTAGCCCTGCGAGGCGGCGAACCCCACCCACATCGAGGCACCCGATCCCCCGGCGCCGGGCGCGACGATCGCCCAGATCGCGACGATGGCCAGCCACAGCGCAACGTTGAGGGCATACACACCCGCGACGCGGCCGGGATGGCGGACGATGAACCGCATCGCCGCGATCAGCGCGCCGATCATGCTGCGCCGATCCTCGACGACGGCGCGGACCTTCGCGTAATCGAACACGACGGCGGTCAACGCCAGCAGGGCGGTGAAGACGGCATACATCAGCAGCCGCCAGTAGAACACCGTCTGCTCCACGGCGACATCACGGGTCATGTTCACGTACCACCTGGCGAACAGCCATTCGTGCACGTAGGCGAAGAGAAACCAGTACACGGCGGCCGCGCCGGCGCCGAGGCGCAGGAAGCGGAAGAAGAACGTGCCCGAGGCGGCGAAGAAGCCGTGCGCGCCGACGCGGCGGCCGCGCGCGTAGCGGTCGATGATGCCGCCGGTCAGGAGCATCCACGCCCCGACGTAGATGCCGAGCGCCGACGCAATCGGCGCGATCAACGTCCGCCGATCGAGCAGGCCGCTCACGCTGTCGAGCGTCGTCGCGAACCCGATGATCGACGGGGTGAAGGTCGTTCCGATGCCGCTCGCCTGCGACGTGAACTCCTGCCACCAGTCGTAGTTCACGCCGTCGGCGGCGTCGTTGGCCGCCAGGCTCGACCCGAGATGGTCCCGCAGCGCCCCGCGCAGCGTGAGCGCGAGCGGCAGCGCGGCGAGCAGCGTCACGAGAACTACGCCCGCGATGACGGCGGGCGCAGAGACGACGCGCCGCCAGCCGTCACACCAGGGACGCATAGGTGATCAGCAGGTCCTGGAGCCAGGTCATCCACGTGAGGCTCCACTTCAGGCTGGCGTCGCCCGAGCGCGGGTCGAGCGTGCGGCTGTTGTTCGTGTAGTTCACGTCGAGCATCAGGACGTGGTTGGGGTCGACTTCCACCGATCGGGCGCGCACGGCGCCGTCGTACCGGTAGATGGCGCGCCGCTCCACGCCGTCCCACCGCTCGGTCTTCTTCGATCCGTCGTTGAACGTCGTGACGATCTCCACGGGAAAGGTCGCTTCGCCGAACCTGCGCGCGACGACGGTGGTGCGAAACCGGTCCTTGCCCGCGGGCGTGCTCGTCAACTGCTGCACGCCGTAGTCGAACGTGTTCGAGCCGCGATAGACCTGGTCGAAGAACGGCGTCATATCGCGTCCGGCGGCCTCGCCGATGGCCTGGAAGAAATCCGCGGGCTGCGGATGGCGGAACTTCCACCGATCGAAGTACGTGGACATCGCCCGCTGCAGCGTCGGCCATCCGAGCCACCGTTCCAGCGTGTGCAGCCAGAGCGCGGTCTTGAAGTAGGTGATGTTGCCGCCGGTCGACGGCCAGTACCGGAACGACGGCGTGGCCTCGGCGTCGGATTCAGCCTGCGCGCGATAGCCCGCCAGCCCCTCGTCCCATTCGCGCTTCACGCGAATGTCGTCGAACACCCATGGGATGACGCCGCCGAAGTAGCGCCGCGAGAGATAGTTCCGGGAGCCGAACGCCGCTTCGTCGGCACGGGCCTCGGAAAACTGGTTGATCCCCTCGTCCATCCACGCGTTCTCGAACTCGTTGCTGCCGACCACGCCGTACCACCACTGGTGGCCGGCCTCGTGGATGGTCACTTCCTCGACGTCGATCTCGCGCCGCGGGGCAATCCAGCGCGTGCCCGCGGTGAAGAGCGTCGGGTACTCCATGCCCCCGCTGGCGCTCTGGAACGCGGGATCGACGATCGTGACGTTGTCGTACGGATAGGGGCCGAACCACTCGCCGTAGTACTTCAGCGTCGCGGCGGCCGCGTCGAAGTGCCGGTCCTCCTGGCCCGCGTGATTGGGGCGCAGGAGCAGGCGCATCTCCACGCGCGGCAGCGTCGGATGCGTGAACGCGCGCGTCCGCACGAGGAAGTCCGGGCTCGTCACCCACGCGAAATCGTGAATGTCCTCGCCGTGATAGCGGTGGACCACCGTTCCGTTCGATCCGTCGGTGAGGCCGGCCTCGCGGCCCGACGCGCCGACGACGTAGCCGCGGGGCACGGTCATCCGCACGTCGTAGACGCCGTAGTCGGAATAGAACTCGGTTCCCGAGTGGAACTGGTGGGTATTCCACCCCGCGTCTTCGAGGACGCCGAGCTTGGGGAACCACTGGCCGAAGAAGTAGTAGTCGTCGATGTACCCCGTGCGCGAGAACGGCCGGGGAATCTTCGCGCTCCAGTCGATCTCGATGTCGATCGTCTCGTCGGGCGCCACGGGGCGCGACAGCGGCACGGACGTCACCGTGCGATCCGCCGTGTTGCCGTCATCCGGCGCGATGAAATGCAGGCGGGGCGTCAGCTCGTCGACGCGTCCGGGCGTGATGACGCGGAGCAGCCGGATGTCGGTCGACCCCCACGCATCGGGCCGCGGCGTGTTGGTGTTGCCGCCGAGGCGGCGTTCGCGCAGCCAGGTGGACTCCGCGTTGCGCCACGCGTTCCAGTAGAGATGGAATTGCAGCTCGCTCGTCGGATTCGCGCTGATATTGCGCCAGCGAATGCGTTCGTGTCCGTGCAGCGAGCGATCGGCCGGCTCGAGCCGCACGTCGATGTCGTAGCTGGCATTGCGCGGCGAACGCGCGCCGGGCAGCGGCCGATCGAATCTCTGCGACGCGTGCCCGTCCGCCGTGAGCACGATGGTGAGGAGGGCCGCGAAAACGCCGCGCAAGGTGCGCACGCGCGAATGTTACATTAGGGAGCTTCAGGCGGACCTGAAGGTCCGCCTCTACGTACGCTTATGACTATTCGCGTGATGCACGTGGGGTTGGGACCGATTGGCGCGGCCGTCGCGCGCCAGCTCGCCGCCCGCAGCAGCTTCCGCATCGTCGCCGCCGTGGACATCGACGAGAACAAGAGTGGCCGCGATGTCGGCGACGTCATCGACCTGGGCCGCCGGCTGCGCGTGAAGGTGAACGGCGATCTCCGGAAGGCCGCGAAGGCCTCCAGGCCCGACATCGCCGTCCTCTGCACCTCGTCCTCGCTCAAGGGCGTGATGCCGCAGCTCGAGCAGCTGCTGAAGCTCCGCCTGCCCGTCGTCTCGACGACCGAGGAGCTCGCCTATCCGGCGGCGCGCAACCGCCGTCTCGCGAAGCAGCTCGACGCCATGGCGCGGAAGGCGAAGGTCGCGGTGCTCGGCACCGGCGTGAACCCCGGGTTCACGATGGACGCGCTGCCGATTGCGCTGACGTCGGTGTGCGAGCAGGTCAATCGCATCGAGGTGCGGCGCGTGCAGGACGCGCGCATCCGCCGGGTGCCGTTCCAGCAGAAGATCGGCGCGGGCCTCACGCGCGAGCAGTTCGAACAGCAGGTCGCGGCCGGCTCGGTGCGGCACGTCGGCTTCACGGAATCGATCCAGATGATTGGCGACGCGATGGGGTGGAAGCTGACGCGGATCACCGACGAGGTGCGTCCGTGGATCGCCGAGGAAGAAGTGTGCAGCGAGCTGCTGGCCGTGGACCCCGGCTACGTCGCGGGCCTCAGCCAGGAAGGCGTCGGCTACGTCGGCGACGAGGCGAAAATCCTGCTGCAGCTCGACGCGTATCTCGGCGCGCCGGAATCGTTCGACTCGGTGCTGATCGACGGCTCGCCGCGCATCTATTCGAAGGTGCAGGGCGGCATCCATGGCGACATCGCGACCGCCTCGATGACGGTGAACTCCATCCCGCACGTCATCGCCGCGGCGCCCGGCCTCCGCACCATGCGCGACATGCCGCTGCCGTCGTTCTACGCGTCGCGCTGACGGCGGACCGTGCGCCCGCCGCACGGCTCCGTGCACCGACCGCACACTTCCTCTGACGGATCGGGCAATGTCGGCCTGAAATCGCACGAAATCCCGGTCCAAGCCCGGCACGTTCCCTGCTCTGCTCGCGCACACGAGGGACACCGATGCAGATTCTCATAGCCGACGACGACCCCATCAGCCGGCGGCTGGCCATGCACGCGCTCGCCGGATGCGGCGCCGACGTTGCGGTGGCCGAAGACGGCCACGCCGCCTGGGCGCAGATCCAGGCGCGCACCCAGTCGATGGTGCTCGTGCTGGACCGCATGATGCCGGGCATCGACGGCGTGGACCTCTGTCGCGGCGCGCGGCTGCTGCCGTCCTTCCCGCCGCTCTACATCCTGATGGTGACGAGCGCGTCGCAGACCACCGACATCACCGCCGGGCTCGACGCGGGCGCTGACGACTACGTCGTCAAGCCGTTCAAGGCGGCGGAGCTGAAGGCGCGCACCCAGGTCGGGATGCGCATGGTGGCGCTGCAGGAGAGCATGGCGCGCCGGCTCGCGGACCTCGAACAGGCGCTCGCCAACGTGAAGCAGCTGCGCGGCCTGCTGCCGATGTGCTCCTACTGCAAGAAGATTCGCGTGGACGACAAGTACTGGCAGCAGCTCGAAGGCTACCTGTCGGACCATACCGAGGCCGAGTTCAGCCACGGCATCTGCCCCGACTGCTTTCCGGCGATCCTCGACAGCATTCACCGCGATCCGCAGTAGGTGGCTGGGAGCAGGGGGCAGGCGGCAGGAGGTTGCAGGTAAAGAGGGACTGCCCGCGACCTGCAACCTGCCTCTAGCCCCCTGCCACCTAAGATCGGTACGCCACCCGCCAGATCTCGTGAGCGGTGCCATCGGGGTTGTAGCGGTGGATGGCGGCGCGCTCCTCCGGGTCGGGCGCGGTAGGGCGCGTCTTTTTGGACCCGCCGGACTGTTACGACAGCGGAACCCGAACGATAAACATACCCGCAATCAGTCCCACGATCGAGAGCAACACGGACGAGCCGGCGTACACGATTGCGGCCGTCGAGTCATGGCGTTCCCACATCAGCGTCGTGTCGAGCGCGAAGGCCGAGAACGTCGTGAAGCCGCCGAGCACCCCGGTCGTGAGAAACAGCCGCTCGGCCGCGGTCGTCGTTTCGCCGCGGAACGCGAACCAGGCGGCGAGCATCCCCATCGCCATCGATCCGACGATATTCACGACGAGCGTGCCAGCCGGATAATCCGGGCCGACGATGTTCATCGCGGTGCGATTCACCCAGTGGCGCGCGGCCGCACCAAGCCCGCCGCCGAGAAACACGAGAAGGTACCCGTACGCCGTAGGCATTCGTGCAGAATCCCCCTACACGCCGCCGCGTTTCTGCAATTGCTCGGCGTTCTGTGCCGCCTCGTCGCGGTGCTGCGCTTCCTCGGTCATCGCGCGCTGCTGGCGAGCAATCAGCCGTGCCTTCCCTGCTTCGCTGCCCGATCCTGCGGTAATGCGGGCGATCGCCTCGCGCCGCAGCGTCACCGACAGGTCGTAGCACCGTTGCGCGAGCTCGAAGGCGGCCGCGCCCGACGTCCACTGGCGCCGCTCGGCGCGCACGGAACCGAGCAGGAACGCCGCCTCGCACTGGCCGGCGTCGAGCGTCAGCGCGTCCTGCAGTTCCGCCTCGCTCTCGTCGAGCCGGTGCTCGTGCCATTCGATCATCCCGGAGAGCACCAGCACCGAGGCGTTGTGCATCAGTCCCTTGGCCTTGTCGGTATCCGCGCGCGCCTCGTCTATCCGCGCGAGGTGATATGCGTTCCACGCGCGCCAGTAGTAGGCTTCGCCCGTGAACCAGTTGCCCAGGTCGAGGATGTGCGTCGCGGTCGCGACGGCGTCTTCGTGGCGCGACAGGTGCGAGAGCGTCACCACGCGGCCGAGCAGCGCGTCGCGATGCGTGGGGACCAGCGCCAGCGTCGCGTCGTACGCCTCGAGCGCGTCCGCCCATTCTTCGCGGTCGCGGCGAACCGCCGCGAGGCTCGCGACGATGGCGGGCGAAGCAGGAAAGGCGGCACGCGCGGCGGTGAAACGGCGAAGCGCTTCGTCCTGGTCCGGCTGCTGCGGAATGTCCATCGCGTATCGCCCGAGCGCGAAATCGACGTCGGCGAATTCCGGCACGGATTCCCGCACCGCGGCCAGGTGCGGCGCCTGCGCCGGCCCGCACGCGCCCGCGCGGTACTCGACGAGCGGCACGTCGTGGAACCGCTGCACCGCCGCGGCAATCGTCACGTTGCGGTCCTCGACGATGTACTGGCAGATCAGCGAGAGCTCGAGATAGGTGCGCAGCAGCGGCGAGCCGGCGCCCGTGGCCAGGTCTGTCCGCCAGCCGGCCACCTTGTCGGCCGACGCACGGTTCTTCAGCGTGTCGAGCAGCGTCACGTCGCGATCGTCGGCGAGCGGATCGATGCGCAGCGCGTCGACGATCGCGAGGTAATCGGACCAGTCGGGGCCGGACGGCGTGGCCGCGCGCGCGCGCGCGATCCATGGCGCGAACGGAAGGCCGAGCTCCTTGGAGCGCGCGGCCAGGAGCAGCGCCGTCTCGAACGTGCGGACGGGATCGGCGGCAGCGGCGGCGGCCTCGTGCGCCTGCTCGAGACAGCGGTAGCACCCGCGTTCGACGAGTCGGTCGATCTCACGGGCTCGAGACGGGGCCGGGTCGGGCACGGCCGGGCCGATGGCCGCGTCACGCGATGCGCATCCAGCCAATGCCAGCGTGAGTAGCAGAGCTGCGGCGCGCACGGAACAGATTAAACTACACCAGTGATTCCTCAGGAAAGACTGAGCCAGGTGCGCCGAACCCTCCTGGAGCTTCACAAGGCTTTGATCGAACGCGAGCGCGCCGCCTACGAAAAGGGCCACGGCGCCGTCACACCCGGCGAGATGCTGCAGCTGCTCATCCGCGACTCGGCGTTCTCGTGGCTCCACCCGATCTCGGAGTTGATCGTGCGAGTGGACGAGCTCATCAGCAACGCCAACGATCGGCGGCGTCCCACGCCCGCGCGCCCCGCGATGACGCCCGTTCAAGTCAGCGCGGAAGCGCAGATCCTGCTGCTCGAGACGCGCGAGCTGCTCACGGCCGGCGACGCGCCCGGCGGCTTCCGCCAGCATTACGACGCGGTGCTGAAGGCCGACCCGGGCATCGTGGCGATGCATCGGGCGGTGATCAGCGCGATCCCCTCGTCGCTTCGAACGACGACGCATTAGTGTCGCGCGCGCCCGCGCGCGGCACACCTTTGTCGCGTCGCATTCGTCTCGTCCCCACGCTCCTGCACCAAGTTGTGCCTCCTGTCGTTCGAGTCTCCACAAAGCTGTGTGATTCGTCGCGGATGATCGCGAATGCCGGCGCCGCGCGCCGCGGCAATCGCTGAAAACATTCAGCACATACGCTGATTCGCGCGGGTGGACCGCCGCTTGCTGTTTCGCCCGCATCCACGACTCCGCGGATCCCGCACCCCGGATCCCGGATCCCCGACAAGGAGCCAGAGACGTGAACAGTGGACGTGTGATCGCTCGTGCCTTGATGCTTTGCGCGCTCTTCACGGTGCCGCGCGCCGCCTTCGCGCAGGAGGCGGTGCTGACCGGCACCATCACCGACAGCAGCGGCGGCGTGCTGCCGGGCGTCACCATCACCGCCGTCCACACGGCGTCCGGCAACGACTTTGTCGCGGTCACCGACGAACGCGGCGGCTACCGCATCCCGATTCGCATCGGCGACTACCGGGTCAGCGCGGAGCTGCCGGGCTTCGGCGCGGCGACCAGGGGCGTGGCCGTGCAGGTCGGGCAGACCGCCGTGCTGAACCTGCAGATGTCGGTGTCGACCGTGCAGGAGTCGATTGTCGTCAGCGGCGAGGCGCCGCTCGTCGACACGACCTCGTCTACGCTGGGGGGCAACATCGACAAGCGGCAGATGCAGGACCTGCCGATCAACGGCCGCAACTGGATGGACCTGGCGATGCTCGCGCCCGGCAGCCGCCAGAACGAGAGCAGCAACATCCCGCAGGCGCGCCAGGGCTACTCGCAGATCAACATCGACGGCCAGCAGATCACGCACCTGATCCCGGGCACCGACCAGAACCAGCCGAGCTACAGCATGGACGCGATCGCCGAGTTCGTCGTCGTCACCAACCGCTTCGACGCGACGCAGGGGCGTTCGTCGGGCATGCTCGCCAACGCGGTGACGAAATCGGGGACGAACACGTACGCGGGCACGGTGGCGGGGTACTTCCGGAGCGATCGGTTCAACGCGTCCGACTTCATCCAGAACCGCGTCGTCCCGTACCAGGACCAGCAGATCGTGACCACCTTCGGCGGACCCGTGCGCAAGGATCGCATCCACTTCTTCGGCAACTACGAGCAGGAGCGGCAGCCGCAGACGGTGACCTTCTCGAGCCCGTATCCGGCATTCAACGTCGACCTCGCCGCCAGGAACCGCCAGCGGAAGGGGATCGTGCGCGGCGACGCGCAGATCTCGGCGGAGACGCACGTCATGACGCGCTTCCAGAAGTACTACAACGACCTGCCCAACAGCGGCACGGGCGGCGCGACGAGCCATCCATCGACCGCCCGGCGCGAGCAGCGTCACAGCAACGAGCTGTTCAGCACGCTGACGCAGGTGGTCGGCACGCGCGCGGTGAACGAGATCAAGGGCGGCGCCTCGCTCTTCAACTACACCCGCGATGCGGCCGTGACGTGGAAGGGCGGCTGCTTCCCCGACGCGCCCGTGCGCTGCGGCGGATCGAGGGTCATCAGTCTCCGCAGCTATTCGATTGGGCAGGCGGTCGGCCAGGACCAGACGCAGAACAACTACTCGATTCGCGATGACTACACGTTCTCGTTCGACAAGCTGGGACGGCAGGACGTCAAGGTCGGCGGCGAATACATCCGGCAGCAGACGCTCATCCTGTGGTGCGCCTCGTGCACGGGCAATCTCGACGCGACCAACGGCGCCGTGCCGGCCGGGATTGAGTCGCTCTTCCCGGTCTGGAACGACGCCTCGACGTGGAACCTCGCGCCGCTCTCCCCGATTTCGAGGCGCTTCACGATGAATGTGTCGAACACGAACTTCCACTACAAGATCCCGCAGGCCCTCTACGCGGCCTGGCTGCAGGACGACTGGAAAGTGGCGAGCAGGCTGACGCTGAACCTCGGCGTGCGCTATGACGTGCAGGCCGGCGCCAATTCGGAAGGCTATGTGTTCGAGCCGTGGATCAACGACGACATTCCGTACGACCTGAACAACTTCGGCCCGCGCGCCGGCTTCGCCTATACGCTCGCTGACCGGACCGTCATCCGTGGCGGCTACGGGTTGTTCTACTCGCAGGCGTCCACGGACGAGGGACACCAGACCGCGGAGGCGGTGCACCAGGCGGCCGCCGAGGCGCTCTACGACGGCCGTGCCGACTTCGCGGTCAACCCGTACAACGGCCCGACGCCAACCTACGCGCAGGTGATGGCGAATGCGTGCGATCAGAGCGGCAACGCGCCCGGCTGCTATCGCCGATCGATCACGGACGAAATCAACAGCACGTGGCGGCGGATGCCGTACGCGCGACAGGGATCGATCGGCATCGAGCGCCAGGTCGGGGCCGACATGTCGGTGCAGGCGGACTACGTCTACACGGGCGGGCGTGGCGAGGAGGTGGATACCAATATCAACCTCTCGTACAACCCCGCGACCGGTGTGAACTACCCGTCGGCCGACCTGGCGCATCGTCCGTTCCAGGACTGGGCGATTGTGCCGCTGGGACTGCTCGAGGGCTACTCGAGCTACAAAGGGCTCGAGACGAGCTTCAACAAGCGCTTCAGCCATCGCTGGCAGGCTGAGGGCACGTATACCTATTCCCACTTCCGCGACGGTTCCGACCAGCCGCAGCAGTACTCGGTCGTCAATGGATCGCTGACCCGTGCACCGTACCCCTTCACGATCGCGCCGGACGTCTACGGCGGCTACGGCCTTGCGGCGACCGACCAGCGGCATCGCGCGGTCCTCAACGGCATCTACAGCCCGGCCCTCGGCATCCAGGTGAGCGGCCTGTATTTCTATGGCTCCGGCTCGCGGATGGCGACGAAGTACGGCAGCGACGTGCGCGACGTCGGCTTCAACCAGATGGCGACCCAGCGGCTGCGTCCGAACGGCACGATCATCGCGCGCAACGACTTCGTCGGACTGCCGATTCATCGTGTCGACGTGCGCGTGCAGAAGTCGCTCGCGTTCGGCCGTCGCACGCTCTCGGGCATCGTCGACGTGTTCAACCTGTTCAACCGCGCGAACTACGGTTCGTACACGCTGACCGAGACGAGCGCGCTCTATGGCAAGCCGTCCTACAACAGCAACCTCGCCTACCAGGCGCGCATGGTGCAGTTCGGGTTCCGCCTGGCTTTCTGAGCCGACCGATTTTGCGTGGACGTTGCCCCCGCGTCGCCGCGAACACCGAGGATACGAACATGGATTTCGCACTTGGGGTATTGGTGTTCGTCGCGTCGCTTGCGGGCGGGCAGCAGCCGCGCGACGGCGGACACGTCCGCACGACAGATACGCGGCTGCGCGCCGGGATCAACGAGGGGATGGCGCGTTCGTCATCCTTCCGCGATCTCGTCGCGCGCCTCGACGGCTCCGATGTCATCGTCTACGTCGAACCCGAATGCCCGATGTCGCAGCGCCTGTTCGGCCGGCTGACGTTCATGGGCGCGGGCGGCGACCGGCGTTACGTGAACGTGCGCATCGCGTGCGGCCTCACCAACGACGAACAGATCGCGGCGCTCGGCCACGAGCTGCGGCACGCGGTGGAAATCGCCGACGCGCCGTCCGTGGTGGATATCGCGTCGCTCGCCGCCCTGTACCGCCGGATCGGTTTTGCCTCGCACGGGATGCCGCACGGCGTCGGGTTCGAGAGCCGCGCGGCGATCGACAGCGCGCGCCGCGTGTGGACCGAGCTCGGCCGCACGGCTGAGTAGGGTCCCGACGGAGGCAAATTTCCGGCAACGGTCGAGGTCCGTTCCCGTACCTGAAGTGCTATGGTCATCACCAACTATGGTGACGAACGAGAACGGCCGCACGCCCTGCCACCACGCCGTCCAGTTTTACGCCGACGATGCTGAGCTGCTCGAAAGAGTCGGCACGTTCATCAGTGAAGGGCTTGCTGCCGGCCAGCCCGCGATCGTGATGGCGACATCCGCTCATCGCACCGCGATCGAGCGGGCGCTCGAAGCGCATCTCATCGACGTCCCCGCCGCCAGGCGCCTCGGCGACCTCGTCATGCTCGACGCCGAGGAGATGCTCGGTACCTTCATCGTGGATCACGCGCCGGTCGGGTCGTTGTTCCGGCGCAGCATCGGCGGCGTCATCGAGCAGACGCTGCGCGGCCGCGAGCGCACGCCCGTCCGCGCGTACGGCGAGATGGTGGACGTGCTCTGGAAGCAGGGAAAGACCGAAGCCGCGATCCGCGTGGAAGTGCTCTGGAACAACCTGGCGGAGAGCCACACCTTCTCGCTGCTGTGCGGCTACTCGATCGGCAACTTCTACAAGGAGAACGACAAGTACCGGGAGATCTGCGACCTGCACTCCCACGTGCACGAACACATCCATCCGCGCGGCGACGCGCCCGCCGGTGCGGTCGTGCCGTTCACGCCCGAGGCGGCGCCGGCGTAGACGCTACCGTCGGGATCCTCGCGACCCTGGCCACGTCCAGCCGTCGGCCGGACGCTGGATGCTCTTCAGAACTCGAAACTGACGACGTCGCCTTCGAGTGAAATCTGTCGATCCTCCGCATAGTCCCTCGCGAAGGAGTGATGGGCGTATGCCGCGGTCCTCCCGCCTTCGGCGTGTCAAGCCTCAACAGGGTACGCCCGTCCGGCAGCGATATCGCATATCACGTTGATATGCAGACGCCGTCGGACCACAGCCGTACTCCCCCCGAGCCTCAGCCTCGCGATCACGATCGCGAGAACGAGGACGATATTCCCGACACGCCGCTCGACGAGCCGGCGCCGATCCCCATCCAGGATCCGCCGCCGCCCGTCACGCCCGGTCCCTATATTTCTCTAGGAGGCACCTTATGATCAGCGTCCTTGGATGGATCCTCTTCGGCTTGATCGTCGGCGCGCTCGCCAAGCTCGTGATGCCCGGGCGCGACCCCGGCGGCATCATCGTGACGATGTTGATCGGTATTGCCGGGTCGTTGCTCGGCGGTTTCCTCGGCCGTGCGATGGGCATGTACGGGCCGAGCCAGACGGCGGGATTCCTGATGTCGTTTCTCGGCGCGGTGGTCCTGCTGATGCTCTACCGGCTGATCGTGCGCAGGCGCGCGATCCCGTAGACCGGCTACATCTTCCCGGCGAGCGCCTCCGCGCGCCAGCAGAAGCTGCAGGCCTTGCAGCAGTAGTACTGGATGGCGCCCACGCGCAACGTCGCACGGATGCTCGGCGATTCGCACGCCGGGCACGCCGTGAGGCCGAGCAGCGCCTCGTCTGCCGACGCGGGCGCGGCGCTGTCGGCGTCCAGTACCTGGCGCACGGTGCGAGCCAGGTCGTCCGCGATGGTGGGATGCGCCAGCCAGGCATTGCATCCCGCCTTCGCGCTGTCCTCGGCGCACATCTTCGACACGTCTGGCGTCAGCACGATGATCGGCGGCCCGTCGTCGGCTTGCGGCTTCTTGATTTCGCGGCAGAGGTCCCAGCCGGACATATCGGGCAGCCGGATATCGATCACCGCGCAGTCGGGCAGCGTTTGACGCGCGAGGCGCAACGCTTCCTGGCCGGTCGTGGCGACGCGGACCTTGAAGCCGTGCCTCGTCAACGCGGCTTCGTAGTTGACGGCGTGATCGCGGATGTCGTCGACGAGCAGGATAACTTCGGGCGCGGCGGCCATTGACGCGGCACGTGCCGCGGACTCCCTTGTATCGCCGAGCTTCGGCGCCGTCAAGCTGGACCGTTACAATCCTCGCCATGACCCGCTCGTTTCCGCCATGAACGTCGAACGCCGAAGCCTCCTCGGCGGCGCCGCCAACGCACATGGCATCGTCATCGTCATCGACGTGCTGCGCGCCTTCAGCTGCAGCGCGCTGATGTTCCACTACGGCATCCGCGATCTCGCGCTGGTGCGGACGCCCGGGGAAGCGCTCGCGTTCCGCGATCGCGATCGGGACTATCTCGTCGCCGGCGAGGTGAAGGGCGTGAAGGTCGAGGGATTCGATCTCGGGAATTCTCCGGCCGACATCGTCTCAAAAGGGGAATCTTTTTTCCGTGGCCGCCGCGTCGCCGCCCGCTCGTCCGCCGGCACGCAGGGGGTGCTCGCCGCCGGCGCGCATGCCGAGCAGGTGATCCTCGGCAGCTACATGACGGCGGCGGCGACGGCGGCCTACATCCGCGATCGGGCGCGGGCGGACGCGCTCGTCCGCGGCCACGAGACCACCGTCACGATCGTCGCGATGGGCTTCGAAGGGGTGCGGCCGTCGGTGGAAGACGAGCGCTGTGGCGATTACCTCGAGCATCTGCTGAGGGGCGGGTCTGAAGACCCGCCCCTACACCGAAAGAGATACGACCATCTGCAGGCGATCTGGGACTGCCTCAACGATCCCGACATCGCCGCGAGCCTGCGCGGCGAGCATCACTACAGGCCGAAGGAAGACATCGTTCTTTCGCTGCAACGCGACCTGTTCGACTTCACGATGATCGGCCGCCCCGAGCACGATCACGTGCTGGTGACGCCTCGCCTTTCATGAGCTCGCGCGTTGGCTCGTGCAGCGCGAACGTCATGGCAGCCTCCGCGGCCTCACCGTGCCCGTGGCGGCGGCGCGGCCGCCGACAGCAGCGAGTAGAACTGCGTGAACACGTTGTCGCGCGCCGCGTTCTTCGAGTGGCAGGCGTAACAGCCGCCCGACGTGTTCGGCTGCGCGGTTGCCGCGCCCGCGCGCGGCGCGTCACCGAACGCGTAGTACGCCCACCCTTCGGGCATGCGGGTGCGATCCTTGACCGCCATCTCGACGCCGTGAACGGCGGCGGCGTACTGCCCGTGCCGGCTCGGCACCGACCCTTCCTCGACTCCGTGCACGATGAGCACGAGCATCGTCCCCTCGCGGAACTCGCCAGTCTCGACGAAGTGCTGATAGGCGGTCGGCTCGATGAGCGTCTCGTGGAACATCGGATGCTCGGGTGCCCCTTCCGCGTAGCTCAGGCCGAGCGAGGTGCCCGCGAGAATCCAGCGGCGGTAGTCGGCGGGCAGGATCAGCGCGCGGTCCTTGTCGTAGCGCGGCATCGCCGGCGACGGTGCCGGCGACTGGGCGCGTGACGTCGCCACGATCGCGGTCACGAGGACGAGGGCGGCAAGCGCCGTGATTGTTCTCATGCGCGTATCTTGGCGACATCGGGCGCCCGGCACAACCCTTTTGCAGCCAGCCGGGCGAAATACCGTTCGCCGCATGGCCGGCGCCGCTCGCTGCACGGGCGTTGTCGCGCGCAGGTGGAAGCGCTGCTCAGCTCCAGACGATTTGGATCCGCCCGCCCACCGAATGCGCCATCTGCTCCTCGATGAGCGGCCGCGTCGTGGCCATCCACCGGTAGCCGAGCCGCGGCAGTGTCTCGATGTAGCGCGGCGCCTTCGCGTCGTCGCCGAGCGCCGCACGAAGCCGCTTGATCGCGGCGTTGAGGCTGTGCTCGAAGTCCACGAACGTCCCGTGGGGCCAGAGCCGGTCGCGGAGCTCGTCGCGCGTCACCACGCCGCCCCGGCGCCCGAGCAGCAGCCGGAGGATCTGGAACGGCTGCTCCTGCAGCCGGATGCGCGCGCCGCCTGTCATCAGCTCGCGCGTCGGCTCGTGGAGCACGACCCGCGCCGCCGGGTCGCCGTTACTTGCCCTTCCTGACGTATACGTTTCCATTGAAGGTCCGCATCTCGAAATCGGGTCCGCCGCCGTTGATGGAGCCGTAGATCGCCTTGTCGACCTCGACGCGCCGCCGCGCATTGTCGACGCGTTGCCGTGCGTTGTCTCCGCGTGGCCGGTCGAGGTCGATATTCACGTTCGGGTTCGGATCCGACGAATCCTGGCGAAGCTGCAGATCGAAATCGGTGTAGACGTCGCCCTGATCGCTGCGCAGCTTCAGGTTCGCCTTTACCGCCGCCGGCAGCGTCACATCGACGGAGCCGTTCAACGAGGTGAACGCCATCGGCTGCTGCGGCGTCGCCCGGACGACGCTGGCCGTGAGCTTGCCGTTCACCGAATGCGCCACGACGGAGCCGCCCACGTTGGTCAGCGTGATCCCGCCGTTGACGCTCTCGACCTCCAGCTCGCCGTCAACGCCCTCTACGGATACCGACCCCATGACGGTTTCAAGGTCGAGGTTGGTCCGCAACGGCACCTCGATGGTGAAGTTCATGCCCCGGACGGGTGAATCGACCTCGATCGAGATGGTGTTCCTGTCCTCCTCGACGTTGAAGGGCGTGCTCTGCGTCAGTCGGCGCAGCCCCGGCGGAGGCGGCTCCTCCGGGACGCGCCGGCGCGGCGACGGCGGCTGACGACCGGACGTCGGCGTCGCCTCGATCAGCACGTCCCTCCGGTTGGTTCCCCTGATGGTGATGCTGCCCGTCACCATGTTGACTTCGACCGTACCAGGCCTGGCCGGGTCGCTGAACGCCATCGTCAGCCGCTGGGCGGTGCTGTCAGCGGAGGCCTGCGGCGGCGCCGAGGGCAGCGGCGGCGGTTGCGGCGAGCGCTGCTCGCTTGGCTGCGCGGCGGCGCAGGCCGCAAAGGCGATCACGAGGAGGAGTGGTCCAAGAGTGGTTTTCATGTCTGTCATCCCAGCTGCTGCAGGCCCCACGCCGCGCGGGCGCGCACGGCGTCGTTGGCCTGCGGGTCCATCGCGATGCGCCGCAGCGTGGCGGCCGACTCGCGTTCGTTTGTTTTCACCATGAAGTCGATCAGCGCGATCTGCACGAGCGGCGACGGCTGGCTCTGCACCGCCTGGATCGTGCCGCGGCGGACGTCATCGCGCGACGCGAAGCGCTCGAGCGCGTCGATGGTCGCGAGGCGGACGTTGACGTTCGCGTCGTGCATCAGCGCGTCGAGCAGCGCCGAAACGACCTCGCCGCTCGGGCGATCGAGCTGGCCCGTCCACGTGACGCCCTTGATGCGCTCGCTTGCCGACTGCTGCTGCATCAGCGACAGGGAGACCATCTCGCGCAGGTCGTGCATCTCGCTCCGCATCGCCGCGAGTTCCGACGCCGCGCCCGCGTTCGTTGCGGGGCCGGTTGCGCCGCTTGCGGTCTGGGTAGGCCGGGTCCTTTCGGACCCGGCATATCTTTCGGACCCGGCGAACCACCCGATGCCGATGCCGATGACGAGGACGGCCGCGGCCGCGAGCCCCTGGAGGACGTAGTTGCCGAACAGACGCGGGCGCGCCGGCAGATGCGTGTGCTCGACGGCGTCGACCACCGCGTCGAGCCGCGCGCGCATCCGCTCGGAGTCCGGCGGCGGCGCGTCGATGGCGCCGAGCAGGCGCCACGTGGCGTCGAGCTCGTCGGCCTCGCGCGGATCTACGCCGTCGGGAAGGAGCCGACCGAGTGTGTCGTGTTCCATGATGGTCTCTCGTTCAAACGAAGAAAGATGTCGCGCAGGTCCTTGACGGCGCGGTGCATGCGCACCTTCACCGTCCCCACTTCCACGCCGAGGAGGTCGGCAATCTCTTCGAGCTTCATCCCGCGGTAACGAGCGAGGACGATCAGCTCGCGTTTGTCCTCGCGCAGCAGCATCAGCGCCTGCTGCAGGCGGGCGACCTCGCGGTCGCGCGCGAGCGTGTCGATCGCGAGCGGCGCGTGCGATGCCTGGCCGGCGGCCTCGTCTATCGGCTCGTCGAGGCTGCGGCTCCTGAAATAGTCGGCGCGCGCGTTCCGCGCGATGCGGAACAGCCACGTCTCGAACCGCCCCTCGTCACGCCAGGTTGCGCGGTATTTCAGCACCCGGACGAAGACGTCCTGCACCAGGTCCTCGGCCACCGCCGCGTTGCCGGTCATCCGCGCGAGGAAGTCGAACAGCGGCCGGTGGTAGCGCTCGAAGAGGAGTCCCAGCTTGGCGACGTCGCCCTTGCGCACCGCGTGCATGAGTGTCTCGTCGGTCACAGTTCCGTCGTTCTCTGAAAACCGCGGCACGTGGAAAAGGTTACGTCCCGCGGGGCGGCGGACTGGTCCATTTCTTGATTCGCGAACGGCCATCGTGCGGAAAACCCTGTATTTCTGCCTGCTGCTGGCCGCGTGCGGCGGAACCCCGTCGGAACCTTCTGCGCCACCTGCATCGGATCCCGGCTCCAGGATCCCGAGTCCCGGCAGCGACGCCCGCGTCCAGCTGACCGACGATCTCGGCGGCCGTCAGCTCTTTCCCGCGGACAACTGGTGGAACCAGGACATTTCGACGGCACCCGTCGACCCGCAGTCGGACGCCTACATCAGCTTCATCGGGCGGACGCGCGGCGCGCATCCCGATTTTGGCCCCCCGCCATACGGCATCCCGTATGTCGGCGTGAGCGGCAGCCAGCCACGGGTGGCCGTCGCCTTCGTTGATTACGGCAGCGAGAGCGACGCCGGCTTCCGCGGCGAGACCGGATATCCGATTCCGGATGCGGCCAGGTCGCAGCCGAACTTCATCGAGGGCGGCACGCCGGGCGGCGGTACCGACGGCGATCGCCATCTGCTCATCGTCGATCGGGATAGATGGGTCCTGTACGAGTTGTTCGCGGCGAGATGGAACGGCTCGCGCGACCGGTGGGAAGCCGGCTCGGGCGCGGTGTTCGACCTCTCATCGAACAACCGCCGCCCGGACGGGTGGACGTCGGCGGACGCCGCGGGTCTCGCCATCCTGCCCGGCCTCGTGCGGTACGACGAGGCGATGCGCGGCCCGGTTCGTCATGCGTTCCGGATGACCGTCCGCCGGACGAACGATTCCGTCTGGCCCGCGTCGCACCGCGCGGGCACTACGGCCGGCGCACTGCCGATGGGCGCGCGGCTCCGGCTGAAGGCATCGAAGGACATGACCAGGTACCCGGCCTACGTCCAGAACATCTTCCGCGCGATGCAGACCTACGGGTTGATTGTCGCCGACAACGGCAGCGACCTGTACGTGACGGGTGCGATGGATGCGCGGTGGAACAACTCCGAGCTCAATCCCGCCTTCGGGAGCCTCACCGCCGCGGACTTCGACGTGATCCGGCTCGGCTGGCGCTAGTCAGCGGACACCGGCCTGCGACCGCTGTTCCTGCAGCATCGTGTAGCACTCGTACTCGAGCAGCTGCACGTTCGGTTCGGTGCGGCGGTAGAGCGGCATGCTCATCTTCCATGGCCGGGTGAACACCTTCGGGTCCTCGACCGTGACTTCGTACTGAATGTGATCGCGGTCCGTCGGCGTGTAGCGCTCGACGACGTGAAGGGCGTCGCTGTGGAAGTTGCCCGCGCGATCGAGCCACGTCTGCTCCGTGAAGTGGATGACGTCGACGACGAGCGTGTTGCCTTCCCAGCGCGCGCGCGAGTCGCCCATCAGCCAGTTGTCGATCGGTCCGCGCGGGTGCTGCGTGCCGTCCACGTAGATGTGCCGCGTGACGTGGTTGTACTCGTAGAGGATCGCGACGTAGGCCGGCGTCTGCACGATCTGAAACGGGTACGGCATGTAGGTGATGCGCGGCACGCCCGGCTCGTAGCACTTCGTCTCGGGATCCGCGGTGCGGCGGTTCGCGTAGTTCTCGCGTTTCTTCGCGAGCGCCGCCGGCTGATACGGAATCTCGTTCCCCTCGACGACACCCTGGCCCGCGGGCACGCCGAGTGAGGCCGCATGGTCCTGGACGTCCCACGCGGCGGTGTTCAGCACCTGCCAGATGCCGGAGAGGTCGGGCTTGCCGTCCGCGGTGCGCGGGATGGCCGGCGCCTGGCCCCGCGCGAACGCGCGCGGCGATGAGACGGCGATGAACAGCGCGAGGGCAATCCAGTGCTTCATGCGAGCGGCTCCACCTGAGGCGGCGCGCACGATATCACATTGACAACGGTCCGCCGCGTATGCTTTCCTACCGTCGTGAACATCTACCGCAAGCCGGGCACGATCATGTCGTCGGTCGAAGTTGCCGACGCGCGTGCAGGGGTCTGCGGGTGATGTAGCCAGAACAATTTCCAGGTTTCCAAAAGGCCATCATCCCGCAGGGGGTGATGGCCTTTTTGCTTTTCCGGGCGCATCGCCGTCAGGCAATGGAGTCGTAGGGGCCGACCTTCAGGTCGGCCCTGGTGGAGTAGGGGCCGACCTTCAGGCAAACGGAGTCGTAGGGGCCGACCTTCAGGGTCGGCCCTGCTGGAGCAGGCAATGACAGGACATCTCGCCGTAGAGACCGAGCGCTTACGAAGGGTCTACACGACACGAGGCACGACCGGACGCGCATCGAAGCTGGTCGTGCTCGATGACGTGACGCTGTCGGTCCGCCGTGGCGAGCTTTTCGGCCTGCTGGGCGTCAACGGCGCCGGCAAGAGCACGCTCCTGCAGATCCTCGCGGCGCAGCTCCGTCCGACCTCCGGCACCGCGAAGGTCGCCGGCTTCGACGTGTGCCGCTACGCGTCGTACGTGCGCCGCCATGTGGGTGTGGTCTGCGTGGCCGACGGACCGGTGGTCCGGCTGCGGGCGCCGGAGCTCTCCTCCGGTCAGCGGCAGCGCCTCAGCCTCGAGCGCAGCTTCGCCAGCAGGCCGAAGGTATTGCTGCTCGATCAGCCGACGCTCGGCCTCGACTGCTCGGCGTCGCGCGAGATGCGTGGATTCATCCGGCGCTGGATGAGCGACGACGAGACCCGTACCGTGGTGCTGGCGACCCACGACATGGCGGAGGCCAACGAGCTGTGCGATCGCGTGGCGATTCTCGACAGCGGGCGTCTGCTCGCATGCGACTCGCCGTCCGCGCTCGGGGATGCGTGGCATCCGCCACCCTGTCACGAGACTGAGCAGCGGTCGCTCGGCGCGGCCGCGCTCGAGGCGGCCTTCCTCGCCATCGTCGGCCGGGGCGCCTGGGCACGCGCGTAACCTTTCCGCTCCCCGCCGGTTTTCGGAGTTGAAACCGGCGGGGGGTGCCGACCGTATAGGGATCAGGCCAACCTGAGGTGACGTGATGCATGCTGCTCGATTGCTCCCGAACGCCCTCTTCGCTGCGCTGGTCGCGCTTGGCAGCTCCGCCTGTGGCGTCGAGGCGGTGGCGCCGGTCGAGGGCCTCTTCGACCGGACGCTCACCGTCAGCGGTCCGGTCGATCTCGACATTCGCACCGGCTCGGGCGGCATTCGCATCGCTACCGGCGCCGGCAACACCGTCCATGTCGTCGGGCGCATCCGTGCCAACAACTGGTTCGGCAGCGATCCCGAAGGACGCGTGAAGGAGATCGAGGCGCATCCTCCCATCGAGCAGAGCGGCAACACCATTCGCATCGGTCAGCCGGTCGACGACGACCTGTTTCGCAGCGTCAGCATCGGCTACGAGGTGACCGTTCCCGCGTCGACGCGGGTGCGATCGAGCACCGGCTCCGGCGGCCAGGCCATTCGCGGCGTTGATGGTCCGGTCGAAGCGGCGACCGGCTCCGGTGGAGTGCGCGTCGAGGGGACGGGCAGCACCATCGAGGCGCGAACCGGTTCAGGCGGCATCGTGATCGCGGGCGCGAAAGCCGGTGTCCGCGCCCGTACTGGCAGCGGCAGCATCCGCGTCGAGGGACAGCCGACGGCGCCGTGGAGCATCCGCACGGGCTCGGGCGGCATCCGGATGTCTGTGCTTGCCGACCCGGGTTTCGAAGTCGACGCGAGCACCGGATCCGGCGGCATTTCGAGCGATCAACCGGTTGCCGTGACCGGCGAGCGATCGAGACATCACCTTCATGGCACCGTTCGCGGCGGCGGCCCGCTCGTCGAGCTATCGACCGGCTCTGGCGGCATCCACATCGAGTAGCCGGACACTCGCATGCGGAGTGTCTGCGCAGCGGCCGCCATTCTGGCCTTGATGACATCGGGCGCCGCCGCGCAGTCGCTGTTCGGCGCCACGATTCACGTGACCCGATCGACAGTCCCCGTTTCCATTGACGGCGATTTGAGCGACGAGGCCTGGCGCGATGCCACGCGCGTCGACAAGTGGTACGAAATCAATCCCGGCGACAACGTCGA